>NZ_JBIWJA010000002.1:238770-398871 GCF_044764905.1 Streptomyces sp. NPDC093586
TTGTTGTTGTTGTTCGCGCCTCCGCCGTTGTCGATCGGCGCCATCGCGTGAGTTCCTGTGGGTGCCGGTGCGGCAAAGGCGTTCGACGGCGCCAGGGCGCCTCCCGCGGCCAGAGCTGCCGATGCGGCTACCACTGCCGCGCGCTTGGCATACTTGTTCGTCATGACGTTCCCTTTCCGATGGCATGGACGTCGTAGATTCGCTGTACATTTCGACGGCGGAATACATTCGCTGTGGCAATGGTCCGCCAGTTCGATTCTCGGGAGTTTCAGATGCTGTTGCTCCGATTGTTCACCGCCTGACTGTCATGCCTTTGGATGCGACTGCCACACGGAAACCCGGATCTGAGACTCTCTGGCCAGCATGCCCGGCCGCAGTCGCGGGCGCATCGGGTGAGCACCCCAAGTTCCACTTCGCACACCCCACCTCGCACCCCGGCACACCCCACATCCCGCTCCGGCCCAGCGGTCTTGATCGGTCTGGATCTTTTGCGCAGCTCCGGTCACGGAGGGAAACTGGCTGGTGATGGACCTTCTAGAGCGAGAGGCCGTGCTCCGGGACCTCACCGGTCACTTGAAGGCAGCTGTGAGTGGCCCTGGGCGCCTGGCCCTTGTCCGCGGTGAGGCTGGCATCGGGAAGACCGCCGTCATCCACCGTCTCGCCCAGCTTGTCGATCCTCACATCCGGGTCGTGATCGGCGCCTGTGACCCGCTGACCACGCCCCGCCCTCTGGGCCCTCTGGTGGACTTGGCTCCGCGCTTGGGCGAGGAGGTGCGCACCGCCCTGGCGGCCACGCTGGCCGGCACGAACCGTATTGACGAGGTCTACGACTGCCTGCTCGCCGACCTGAGTGCCTACCCCAGCCTGCTGGTCGTCGAGGACATCCACTGGGCCGATGAGGCCACGATGGACCTACTGCGTTACCTGGCCCGCCGCCTGCCGAGTGTTCCGGCGCTGGTGCTGGCCACCTACCGCGACGACGAGATCGGCCGCACCCACGACCTGACCGCTCTCCTCGGCACCCTGGCCAGCTATCCGTGGGTGTACCGCCATGATCTGGCCCCCTTGAGCCGCCGGGCAGTCGCCCGGCTGGCCGTCGGACACGCCGGGGGTGCCGTAGACGCCGAGCAGCTGTATCACGTCTCCGCCGGCAACCCGTTCATCATCACCGAGATTCTGGCCGCTCCTGCCGAACCCATTCCGGCCACGGTGCGCGAGGCGGTCGCCGGCCGCCTCGCGGGTCTGTCGCCCGCGGCGCGCAGGGTGGTCGGCGTCCTGGCCGTCCTCGGGACCCGAGTCTCGCTGCCCCTGCTGGCCGGCCTCCTGCCGGCCCCGGAGGAGGCGCTCGACGAAGCCGTGGCCTGCGGGATAGTACGGACCCACGGGCAGGTGACCGAGTTCCGCCATGAACTGACCCGGCTGGCGGTGCTGGAGGCCGTGCCCGCCGCCTACCGTCTGCGGGTACACCGGCAGGTGCTGGCGGCGATGCGGTCCGGCCCGGTCGCCGCGGATGATCTGTCGCTGCTGGCGGATCATGCCAACGGCGCCGGGGACCCGGCCGCCGTGCTGGAGTACGCACCCGCAGCCGCCGTCCACGCCGCCGCGCTGGGCGCGCACCGGGAAGCCGCCGCCCAGTACACCCATGCTCTGCGGTACGCCGACCGCCTGCCGTCCGAGCAACAGATCTCTCTGTTGGAGGGCCATTCCCAGGCCTGTCTCCTGTCCAGCAAGCTCGACGAGGGGATCACTTCGCGCCGTACGGCGGTGAGACTATGCCATGCGCTCGGCGACCGGTTGCGTGAAGGGGAGGACCTGCGCTGGCTGTCATGCTGGTTGTGGCCGGCCGGACGGACCGCCGAGGCCAGGCGAACCGGCCTGGACGCAGTGCGGGCACTCGAAGAACTGACGCCCGGCCGGGAGTTGGCGAGGGCGTACCTGAACCTCTGCCAGCTGGCCTGTTACGAGCATGAGGGCGTGGCGGTGGTCGCCGCCTACGCCGAGAAGGCGATCGCTCTGGGTGAGCGCTTTGGTGATGCGGGGGTGCTCGCCCAGGCCTGCTTCCATGCCGCGGCGGCACGCGTGCTGAGTGAAGGACGCGGCTGGGAGAACTGCGAACAAGCGGTGTCCGACGCGATGGCGCGGGACCTGCCGCTGGACGCGGGCTTCATGGCGTTCGTCATGTGCTGGCTGGCCGCGCTGCGGCGGGATACCGCCCGTTCGACCACAGCCGTTGGCCGGGCGGAGACATACTGCCTCGACCACGGCCTGCTGGCCTACCTGCTGTGCGCAAGGGTCTGGGGCAGTTGGGGGATGCTCCACCAGGGTTTGTGGCCGCAAGCCGCCGACGTCGCGCAGAAGATCCTGTCCCACCGCGGCTCGCCACCGGTTGCCCGCGCCCTGGCACTGACCGTGCTGGGGCTGGTAAGAGCCCGCCAGGGCGGATCCGAGGTGTGGCAGCTCCTGGAACAAGCGGCGAGGCTGGTGGACTCGAAGTGCCTGCTGGACACGGGCCTGGGGTGGGAGGCCCGTGTCGAGGCTGCCTGGCTGGCTGGTGACCACGAGCAGGTTCAGTCCGAGGGCCAACGCGGACTGGCCGCGCTGGCGAACCGCGCCCATCCCTGGTTGTCCGGTCCCCTGGCCTGTTGGATCCGCCGAGCCGGAGGAAAGCCTCCGCAGGTCCCGGCGTCCGCCCCGTACGCGCTGGAACTGGCCGGCGACTGGGCCGGCGCCGCGACGCGATGGGACAGGCTCGGCTGCCCGTACGACGCCGCGCTGGCCCGTCTGTCCGGCGACGCACCCGCGCTCCGCCAAGCCCTGGCCGCCTTCGAGGATCTCGGCGCCCGGCCGGCCGTGACGCGCACCCGCTCTCTGATGCGTGCTCGCGGTGTCCGCCCGATCCGGCAAGGCCCGCGGCCAGCCACCCGGGCCAATCCGTACCAGCTCACCAATCGGGAGATGGACGTCCTGAAACTGCTGGAGGAGGGCCTTTCGGATGCCGAGATCGCCGCCCGCCTCTACATCAGCCCCAAGACTGCCGGGCATCATGTGGGTGCCATACTGTCCAAGCTCAACATCCACACCCGTCACGAAGTCGCCCGCAAGCTCCACCACCCCGAGCGCGGATAGGGCTCCGCAACGGATTCATCACCTCAACTGAATTTGCAGTTGAGGTTCTGGCTGCCGGTGAAGGTGTTGTTCCCCTCTGCGGTCTGCCCTGTCGGGGCACAGATCTGCACGAGCGGCGGGATACCCAGAAACGACAGAAGTCCTCCGCCGCCTTGCGCCTGGGTTCCGTTGAGGATGTTGTTGTTGTTGGTGTTGTTGTTCGTGCTCGTGCCGCCATTGTTATTGTTATTGTTGTTGTTGTTCACCCCGCCACCATTATTATTGTTACTGTTATTGTTGTTCGTCGTGCTGGTGGTGTTCTGGGTGCCGGTTCCTCCCGTGCCCGTCTGCCCCACGCGGTAGGGCGCCTGAAGCGGTGACGTGGCACTCAAGCGTGACAGGAGTCCCCCGCCGCCCTGGGCCTGTGCGCCGCCGGCGCTGAAGAGCACCACCGTGATCACGGCGGTGCTGATCGTGGCGAACTGCTTGGTGAGCTTCACTCGGCCGACCTTTCGTCGTTCCTGGTACCGCATTCTCAGGGGACAGGATGGCGACGGCGGGTCTTGAACAATCTCTGGACACACGGCAATGCCCGCGTTTTCCCCCGGACAGCCCCAAGGCCTCACGCGGCTGACCAAGCCGGAAAACATCGGGAAACAATGACCGGTGCGACGGTGACTTTCAGAATGCGTGGCCGACCGGGATGGTCTTCACCGGTAGCCGCCCGCCATCTTCTCGAGCCGGGCGATTCGCTCCGCCATCGGCGGGTGGGTGGAGAACATCCTCGACAGACCCTGTCCCGGGCGGAACGGGTTGGCGATCATCATGTGGCTGGCCGTCTCGATCCGGGGCTCCGGAGGCAGCGGCAGTTGCTTCGTACCGGCGTCGAGCTTGCGCAGCGCACCCGCGAGGGCCAACGGGTCGCCGGTGAGCTGGGCGCCGGACGCGTCGGCCTCGTACTCCCTCGAACGGCTGATCGCCAGTTGGATGAGGCTGGCGGCGATCGGGCCGAGAAGCATGATGAGCAGCATGCCCAGGAGGCCGGGGCCGTCGTCGTCGTTCGACCGGCCGATCGGGATCAGCCAGGCGAAGTTGACCAGGAACATGATCACGGAGGCCAGGGCGCCGGCGACCGACGAGATGAGGATGTCGCGGTTGTAGACGTGACTGAGCTCGTGTCCGATGACGCCGCGCAGCTCGCGCTCGTCGAGCAGGCGCAGGATGCCCTCGGTGCAGCACACGGCGGCGTTGCGCGGGTTGCGGCCGGTCGCGAAGGCGTTCGGGGCCTCCGTCGGGGAGATGTACAGGCGTGGCATGGGCTGGCGGGCCTGCGTGGAGAGATCCCGGACCATGCGGTACAGCGCCGGGGCCTCGAACTCGCTCACCGGGCGTGCGCGCATCGCGCGCAGGGCCAGTTTGTCGCTGTTCCAGTAGGCGTACGCGTTCGTGCCCAGGGCGACGAGGACGGCGACGACGAGACCCGCTCGGCCGAAGAAGCTGCCGATGACGATGATGAGCGCGGACAGTCCCCCGAGGAGTACTGCGGTTCTGAGCCCGTTGTGCCGGCGGTGCACGGTACGCCCTCCAAGTCGTGCAGCAGGGGAACCCTTTGCTTGCTTGTCTCGCTCGCTGTGGTTGCTTCCTGTCTTCGACGCCCCTGGTGTCGTGATGTCACGTCCAGTGGACCCTTCCGTACTGGTCAACGCCAGGCGACGGCCACCAGTTCCCCGACGGGCACGGCCGCGCGCGTGGTCCGTCCGGGTGACGGCCCGGCATGCGGCACGCGCGCGTGGGGGCCGGGTGCCCCACGCGCGCGTGCCGATACGCGGCGACCGCCCGGAAGAACCGGGGCCAGAAGAGACCGGTTCAGAAGAGACCGGTTCAGAAGAGACCGGTGTCGGCGAAGCGAAGGATCAGCTGGGGCGCTCCGGACAGGGCTACGGCGACGAGGGCGGTCACGGTGATCGCCACCGTGAGCGGGGCGGGGAGGCGGTGCCGCACGGCCTCGCCCTCGGGGGCGCGGAACAGCAGGGCCGCCCACTGGAGGTAGTAGAAGAGCGCGATGACGACGTTGACGGCCATGACGACGGCCAGCCAGCCCAGGCCCGCGTCGACGGCCGCGGAGAAGACGGTGACCTTGGCGAAGAGGCCGATGACACCGGGCGGCAGTCCGGCGAGGCAGAGCAGGAAGAACGCCAGGAGCAGGGCGGTCAGCGGACGGGAGGCGTACAGCCCGCGGTAGTCGGCGACGCGGTTGAGGGCCCTGGTACGGCCCACCAGGGCGGCCACCGCGAAGGCTCCGAGGTTCACGGCGGCGTACATGAGGGCGTAGGCGACGGTGGAGCCGATCGACCGTTCGGGGTCGTCGGAGTACCCGGCGGCGGCGATCGGCACCAGGAGGTAGCCGGCCTGGCCGACGGACGACCAGGCGAGCAGGCGTACCGCGCTGTACGCGCGCGTGGCCTGCTGGCGCAGGGCTCCGACGTTGCCGACGGTCATGGTGAGCGCGGCCAGGACCGCGAGGGCCGGTCCCCAGGCGTCGGCGTACGACGGGAGGGCGACGACGGTGACGAGGATCAGGCCGGAGAAGCCGACCGCCTTGCCGACGACGGACAGGTAGGCGGCGATCGGGAGCGGCGCGCCGACGTAGGTGTCGGGCACCCAGAAGTGGAAGGGCACGGCGGCCGTCTTGAAGGCGAAGCCGACGAGGGTGAGGACGACGCCGGTCTGGGTGAGCGTGGTGAGCTGCCCGTCGACGTGCTGGACGCGGTCGGCGACCTGGGTGAGGTAGAGGGTGCCGGTGGAGGCGTACACGAAGCTGATGCCCATGAGGCTGACCGCGGTCGCGGTGACCGAGGACAGGAAGAACTTCAGCGCGGCTTCGGAGGAGCGCCGGTCGCCGTGCCGGAGGCCGACCAGGGCGAAGGCGGGCAGGGAGGCGACCTCCAGGGCGACGACGAGGGTCGCGAGGTCGCGGGAGGCGGGCAGGAGGGCGGCGCCGGCCGCCGAGGAGAGCAGCAGGAACCAGAACTCGCCCTCGGGCAGTCCCCGGTCGGCGTCCTTCAGGGCGGTGACCGAGAGCAGGGCGGCCAGGAGCGCGCCGCCGAGGACCAGGAACTGGATCGCGAGGGTGAAGGTGTCCGCGGTGTAGCTGCACACGTCGGCGTCGCCGGTGAGGCAGAACGTGGAGCGGTCGTCGCCCACGAGGGGCAGCAGCATGAGCGCGGAGGCGGCGAGTCCGGCGACCGCGACCCAGCCGAGCATCGCCTTGCGGGTGTCCGCGACGAACAGGTCGGCGACGAGGACGACGAGCGCGACGACCGCCGCGATGGTGGGCGGCGCGACGGCGAGCCAGTCGACGGACTGGACGAGGTTCTGGGCCAGGGGCTCGGCCAGGGGCTGGGCCGGGGAGCTCATCGGGTGCCTCCTGAGAGGAGCTGCTGCACGGCCGGGTCGGTCAGCCCGAGCAGGGCCTTGGGCCACAGCCCGGCGACGACGGTGAGGACGACGAGCGGGGTCCAGGCGGCGAACTCGTACGTGCGGACGTCGGTGAGCTTCGGGGAGTCCTGCGGTACGGCGCCCATGCAGACGCGGCGGACCACGATCAGCATGTACGCGGCGGTCAGCAGGGTGCCGAAGGCGGCGATCGTCATGAAGGTGAGGAAGGCGGGGCGGCTGAGGCCGGCGGCGGGGTCGAAGGCGCCGAACAGGGCCAGCATCTCGCCCCAGAAGCCCGCCAGGCCCGGCAGGCCGAGCGAGGCGACCGCGGCGAAGGCGAGCAGGCCGCCCAGGCGGGGGGCCTTGCCGTACAGGGCGGCGCCGGTCTCCTCGGCGAGGGTGTCGAGGTCGGTGGTGCCGGTGCGGTCCTTCAGGGCGCCGACCACGAAGAAGAGCAGGCCGGTGATGAGGCCGTGGGCGATGTTGGCGAACAGGGCGCCGTTGACGCCGGTCGGGGTCATGGTCGCGATGCCGAGCAGCACGAAGCCCATGTGGCCGACGGAGGAGTAGGCGATGAGGCGCTTGAGGTCGCCCTTCGCGCCCTGTTTGGCGAGGGCCAGGCAGGCCAGGGAGCCGTAGACGATGCCGACGACGGCGAAGGCGGCGAGGTAGGGCGCGAAGGTGCGGAAGCCGTCGGGGGCGACCGGGAGGAGGATCCGTACGAACCCGTACGTGCCCATCTTCAGCAGGACGCCGGCCAGCAGGACGGAGCCGACGGTCGGCGCGGCGGTGTGGGCGTCGGGCAGCCAGCTGTGCAGCGGCCACATCGGCGTCTTCACCGCGAGCCCGATCCCGATCGCCAGTACGGCGATGACCTGCACGGATGTGGTCAGCGACCGGCCGTTGTCAGTGGCGAGTGCCACCATGTCGAATGTGCCCGCCCTGATTCCGATCAGGAGCAGGCCGAGCAGCATGACGACGGAGCCGAGCAGCGTGTAGAGGATGAATTTCCAGGCGGCCCGGACCCGTCCCTCGCCGCCCCAGCGGGCGATGAGGAAGTACATCGGGACGAGGACCGTCTCGAAGGCGAGGAAGAACAGGATCAGGTCGAGGACGGCGAAGGTGGCGAGGGTGCCGGACTCGAGGACGAGCAGCAGGGCGACGAAGGCCTTCGGGCTCGGGCCCGCGGGCGGCTTGAAGTACGAGTAGAGCGCGCACAGGAAGGTCAGCAGCGCGGTCAGGACCAGCAGGGGGAGGGAGATGCCGTCGATGCCGAGGTGGATGCGCACGTCGAGTGCGGGGATCCAGCTGATGTCCGTGCTGGCCTGCATCGTCGACGGGTGGTCGTGGTCGAAGCCGAGCACGAGGACGATCGCGGCGAGGAGGACGACGCCGGTGACGGTGACGCCGTGCCTCAGGACCGCCTGCTCGGGCGACTTCCCCTTCAGTCCGGGCGGGGCCGGCAGGAGGGCCGCGGCGGCTCCGAGGAGCGGGCCGACGACGACGAACGCCAGAAGGAACTGCATCACGGACTCGTTGATATCGATCACGCCTGCTCACGCTCCCGTGGCGACGAGGACGACGGCGACCGCGAGGACGACGGTGCCGGCGAGCAGCGCGCTCACATAGGTCTGCACATTGCCGGTCTGGGCGCGGCGTACGGCGGTCCCGAGCCAGCGGGGCAGGGTGCCCGCCCCGCGTACGTAGGTGTCGACGACCTCGCGGTCGAGGAACCGGACGAGGCTCGCGCCGGCCTGGACCGGGCGGACGAAGAGGGCCGCGTACACGGCGTCCAGGTGGAAGCCGACGGCCGCGTGGCGGTGCAGCGGACCGAGCAGCAGCCGCCCGGGGTCGGCCGGGTCGGGTGCGGAGGCCACGTCTCCGTAGGCGGGCCGGTGGCCGGCGATGGCCTCGGCCTCGACCTGGCCGGCGTCCGCCTCGGGGTGGGCCGCGACCGCGCCCAGGGGGACGCGGGCCGCGAGCGCGGTGGTGTGCCGCCAGGCCGCGTAGGTGACGATGCCGCCGGCCAGGGCCACACCGGTGCCGAGCACGGAGGTGGTGAGGGTCGGGGTCAGGTCGGTGCCGTCGAACCAGTCGGGCAGCAGGCGGAAGGCGAGCCCGCCGAGGGCGAGGGAGGGGACGGCGAGCACCCAGAGCACGGCGTTCATGACGACCGGCTGCCGGCCGTGGTCGGGGGCCTCGGCGCCCCGGCCGCGGAAGGCCAGCAGCCACAGGCGCATCGCGTAGGCGGCGGTGAGCAGGGCCGTGACCAGGCCGGCGACCAGGACGGTCCAGCCCGCGGCGCCGGGTGCGTGCTCGGTGTGGCCGGTGGCGGCGTGCTCGGCGGCGACGAGGACGGACTCCTTGGAGAAGAAACCGCTGAACGGGGGCATCGCGGCGAGCGCGAGCAGCGCCACGGTCATCGTCCAGTAGGCGTCCGGGACGCGGGAGCGCAGGTCGCGCATGCGGGACATGGCGGCCAGCGAGTTGGTGCCGGTGGCGTGGATGACCACACCGGCGGCGAGGAACAGCAGCGCCTTGAAGGCGCCGTGCGTGAGGAGGTGGAAGACGGCGGCCCCGCGGTCGCCGGCGGCGAGCGCACCGGTCATGTAGCCGAGCTGGCCGATGGTCGAGTAGGCGAGGACGCGCTTGATGTCGTCCTGGGCGAGCGCGGCGAGCGCCGAGCCGGTCATCGTGACGGCGGCCATGACGGCGAGGACGACCATCGCGGCCTGGGAGGCCTCGAAGAGCGGGAGGAGCCGGGCGATGAAGTAGACACCGGCGGCGACCATCGTCGCGGCGTGGATGAGAGCGGAGACGGGTGTCGGGCCCGCCATCGCGTCGGGGAGCCAGGTGTGCAGCGGGAACTGCGCCGACTTGCCCGCGACACCGGCCAGGAGCAGCAGGGCGGTCAGGGTCGGATGGTCGAGCGAGCCGCTCGCCACCGCGCCGAGGACCTTGGTGATGCGGAAGGAGCCGGTCTCGGTGGCCAGTGCGAGCAGGCCGATGAGGAAGGGGACGTCACCGAGCTTGGTCACCAGGAAGGCCTTGAGGGAGGCGGCACGCGCCTCGGGGGTCTCCCAGTAGTGGCCGACCAGGAAGTACGAGCAGATGCCCATGACCTCCCAGCCGACCAGCAGCACCATCAGGTCGCCGGAGTAGACGACGAGGAACATGGCGGAGGTGAACAGGGAGACGAGCGCGGCGTACGAGGGGTAGCGCGGGTCGTCGCGCAGGTAGCCCGTGGAGTAGAGCTGCACGCAGGCGGCGACGCAGCCGACCAGGACGGCGACGAGGGCGGCGAAGCCGTCGATGTGCAGGGCGACCTCGATGGGGACCGAGCCGGTGGGCGTCAGTTCGGTGGCGGCGTCGACGGCCCGGCCACCGCCCTGGCGGGCGGCGACCAGGACGGCGAGGACGAGGGCCGCGAGAGTCGGCAGGACGGCGAGCGGGCGGACGAAGCCGGGTGCGGTGCGGCCGAGGAGGAGGCCGGCGACCGCCCCCAGGAAGGGCAGGAGGGGGACGAGTACGGCGAGGGTGGTCGTGGTCACGCGGTGGCCTCAGCCTTCTCGGCCGTCCCGGTCGCGGGGGCGTCGGTGTCGGGGCCGTCCGGCTCGTGGCCCTCGGCGGTGTCGCGGAGCCTGTCGATGTCCGCGGTGCCGCGGTTGCGGTGGACGGCGAGCACGATCGCCAGGCCGATGCCGATCTCGGCGGCGGCGATGGCGATGGTGAACAGGGTCAGGGCCTGTCCGGAGTGCAGGGTCTCCTCGGCGGCCTTGCTGAGCCAGACGTCGAAGGCGACCAGGTTGAGGTTGACGGCATTGAGCATCAGCTCGACCGACATCAGGACCAGGATCGCGTTGCGGCGGGCGAGGACCCCGTACAGACCCGTGCAGAACAGGAGGGCGGAGAGAACGGCGGGATAGGCGAGGTGCATCAGCGGACACCGCCCTTGCCGGCACCGTTCGGGGTGGTCGCCGGGCCGGCGCCGGCCGCTCGGTCCGTCCTGGCCTTGCGGGACAGGACGATCGCGCCGACCAGGGCGGCGAGGAGGAGGACGGAGAGGGCCTCGAAGGGGAGGACCCAGTTCTGGAAGAGGCTCGCTCCCGTCACGGCGGTGGAGCCGGCGGCCGGGCCGTCCAGGTCGATCCACGTGGTCCGGAAGGCGTCGGTGACGACCCACACCAGGGCCGCCGCGGCGGCGACGGCCACGGTGAGGGCGGCCCAGCGGTTGCCGGAGTCGGCGTCCGGGGAGCGGCCGATCGGAGCCCGGGTGAGCATCAGACCGAACAGGAGGAGGACGACGACGGAACCGACGTAGATGAGGACCTGCACCCAGGCGATGAACTCGGCGGTGAGCAGGAGGTACTCGACGGCGAGGCCGCCGAGGGCCACCACCAGCCACAGGGCGGCGTGGACGAGCTGCCGGGTCGTGACGGTGACGACGGCGGCGCCGAAGGTGACGAGGCCGACGAGGAGGAAGGCGATCTCGACGCCGGTCGGGGACAGGAAGCCGTGGGTTCCGGCGGCCGTGGCCGTGGTCGTGGGATCCGTCGCCGCGAGGCGGACGGCGGTCGCTGCGAGGGTCATTCCCGGCCTTCCTGTCCCGGCCTCGGCCGGTCGGCCTCCGGCTCGTCCGGCCTCGGCTGGTCCGTCTGCTGCTGGGAGTCGCCCGTCGGGCGGGTGGACTGTTCGGCGGCGCGGGCCTGCTCGTCGGCGTGCGGTTCGGTCGGCCGGGCCGCCTCGGCCGCATCCCGCGACGCCGCACCTTGCTGGGCCGTCTCCTGCTGGGCCGTCTCCTGCTGGCCGGCCAGTTTGTCGGCGGTCTTGCGGGCGGCGGCGAGTTCCTTCGGTTCCTCCGCGCCGGGGTCGAGGGCGGGCGGGGCCGGGACCGTCCACATCCACTCGCGGAGCTTGTCGCGCTCGTGGGTGAGGTCGCGGATGTCCGTCTCGGAGTACTCGAACTCGGGGGACCAGAACAACGCGTCGAAAGGACAGACCTCGATGCAGATACCGCAGTACATGCACAGGGAGAAGTCGATGGCGAAACGGTCGAGGACGTTGCGGCTGCGTTCGCGGCCGCCGGGGGTGGCCGCCGGCACCGTCTCCTTGTGGGAGTCGATGTAGATGCACCAGTCGGGGCACTCGCGGGCGCACAGCATGCAGACCGTGCAGTTCTCCTCGAACAGGCCGATCACGCCGCGGGTGCGGGGCGGGAGGTCGGGCAGGGCGTCCGGGTACTGCTCGGTGACGGCCTTCCTCGTCATCGTGCGGAGGGTGACGGCCAGGCCCTTGGCCAGGCCGGAGCCGGGGACGGGGGACATGGTTACCGGATCACCACCTTGACGATGCCGGTGAGGGCGATCTGGGCGAGGGAGAGGGGGACGAGGAGGGTCCAGGAGAGTTTCTGCAGCTGGTCCTCGCGCAGGCGGGGATAGGTGACGCGCAGCCAGATCACCACGAAGGCGAGGACGGCGGTCTTCAGCAGGGTCCAGACCCAGCCGAGGCCGTCGGCACCCCAGGGTCCGTGCCAGCCGCCCAGGAACAGGACGGTGGTCAGGCCGCACAGCACGACGATCCCGGCGTACTCGGCGAGGAGGAACAGGGCGAAGCGCAGGCCGGTGTACTCGGTGTAGGCGCCGAAGATGATCTCCGAGTCGGCGACCGGCATGTCGAACGGGGGGCGCTGCAGCTCGGCCAGCCCGGCGACGAAGAAGACGACCGCGCCGACGATCTGCCAGGGCAGCCACCACCACTCGAACGCGTCGAGGATGCCGACGAGCGAGACGGTGCCGGCCGCCATCGCGACGGAGGCGGCGGTGAGCAGCATCGGGAGTTCGTACGCGAGGAGCTGGGCGGCGGTGCGCAGACCGCCGAGGAGGGAGAACTTGTTGGCGGAGGCCCAGCCGGCCATGAGCGAGCCGAGGACGCCCACGCCCATGACGGCGAGGACGAAGAAGATCCCCGCGTCGACGACCTGGCCCACCGCGCCCTCACCGGGGCCGACGGGGATGGCCAGGAGCACGAGGAGGTACGGCAGCAGCGCCACGGCGGGGGCGAGCTGGAAGACGCGGCGGTCCGCGTCCGCCGGGACGACGTCCTCCTTCTGCGCGAACTTCACACCGTCCGCGACCAGCTGCGCCCAGCCGTGGAAGCCGCCGGCGTACATCGGGCCGAGGCGGCCCTGCATGTGGGCCATCACCTTGTGCTCGGTCTGGCCGACGAACAGGGGGAAGGTGAGGAAGACGACGAAGACGACCAGGAGGCGCAGGGTGACGTCGAGGGCGTCGTTCACTGCGTGCCTCCTGGGCGGTCGTCGGGGGTGCCGGGGCGGGCGGGGGGCTGGTCACCGGTGTCCGGGGTCTCCGAGGTCTCCCGGTTCTCCGGGGTTCCCGGCCCTTCGGGAGTCTCCGGGGTCTCCGGCCCTTCGGGAGCCTTCGGGGTCTCCGGCGTCTCCGCGCTCTTCCCGTCGTCCGTGCTCCCCCGGTCCTCGGGCTTCTCGGTGGGCTCCGTGGGTTCCTCGAAGGCCGGGCGGGCGTGGTGCCAGGGTGCGTCGGAGCTGCGCGGGGGCGTGGAGGCGCGCCTCGGGGCAGCGGGCGTCTCGCCGACGGCGGGCGTCTCCCCCGCGGCGCCGGACGGGCCGGTCGCGTCGGACCGGTCCGCGGCCGAGTCGGTGCGCTGGGATGCCGAGCCCTGGCTCGCGCTCCGGGAGCGGCGGGTGGCTGGTGTGCGCGGTCCGGTGGTCTCCGGGTTCTCCCCGCCGGGTGTGCCCGCCGGTCCTTCAGGCGCTGCCGGTCCCTGCCGCTGCGACGCGGAACCCTGGCTCGCGCTCCGCGCGCGACGGGGCGCGGACGCCGGTGGTGCCGAGGAGGGGCCGGTGGCCGGGATCTCGGCGGCCGGGATCTCGGCGGCCGGGGTCGTCTGGCCGACGGAGCCCTGGGCGGCCGTGCGCATGCGGCGGGGCGGGCGTTCGCCCGCCGCACGGGCCGGACGGTCGCCCGCCGCGCGGGCGGCGCCCCGGGCCGGGCGGGCCGGAGCAGGGGGGAGCTGGCCCTTCAGCGGGCCCCACTCGTTGGGGTCGGGGACGCCCGGGGGCAGCATCTGGCGGCGCCGGGGGCCGCCGTGGTCGGACTCGCCGGGTTCCTTCGCACCCGGCCAGGCCTTGGCGACGCGGGCGGCGAGGACGAAGTCCTTGCGCAGGGGGTGGCCCTCGAAGCCCTCGGGCAGCAGCAGGTGGTCCAGCGCGGGGTGGTCCTCGAAGACGACGCCGAACATCTCGTACGTCTCGCGCTCGTGCCAGGCCGCGCCCGCGTACACCCCGACGGCGGTGGGCAGGACCGGGGACTCGTGCGGAACCGTCGTCCGCACCAGCAGTCGGCGGACCGGCGCGAGGGCGGCCACGTGCGCGGCGACGCGGAAGCCCGTGCCCGGTTCGTCGACCGCGCTCAGCCAGTCGAAGTACGTGCAGCCCAGCCGGTCACGGGCGGTCTCCAGGGCGGAGATCCAGGCCGCCGGCGGCACGTCCACCGTCAGGAGGTCGTACGACTCCTCGGCGGTGGCCTCGGCCCCGAAGAGCTCCTCGGCATCGGCGGGCAGCCAGCCGACGGCGGTCATCGGTCCTCCCCGGAACCCGACGCGGAACCCGACGCGGGAGCCGTCGTGGGGTCGGGCGTGGCGGCGGGCGGCCGCACCAGGTCGCTCTGCAGCGCGGCCGCCGACGGCCTCGGCGAGGTGCCGTACCGCTCCCCCAGCGACTCCCGCGCGATCTTCTCCTGGAGCTTGAGGATGCCCTGGAGCAGCGCCTCGGGGCGGGGCGGGCAGCCGGGGACGTAGACGTCGACGGGGATGATCTGGTCGACGCCCTTCGTCACGGAGTACGAGTCCCAGTACGGGCCGCCGCAGTTGGAGCAGGCCCCGAAGGAGATGACGTACTTCGGCTCGGGCATCTGCTCGTACAGGCGCTTGACGGCGGGGGCCATCTTGTCCGTGACCGTGCCCGAGACCACCATCAGGTCGGCCTGGCGGGGCCCCGGCGCGAACGGGATGACGCCGAGCCGGATGAAGTCGTGGCGGGCCATCGACGCGGCGATGAACTCGATGGCGCAGCAGGCGAGGCCGAAGTTGAAGACCCAGAGGGAGTAGCGGCGGCCCCAGTTGAGGACGACCTTCATCGGCTCGGGGGCGAGCCGGGCCAGCGCGCCCAGCCTCTTCGGTTCCGGCAGCAGGACGGGCTCGGAGCCGGAGGAAGGGGCGGAGGAGGCAGAGGATGCGGAGGGGTTCACGTCCATGACAGGACGCCCTTCTTGTATGCGTAGAGCAGGCCCACGGCGAGGAAGCCGAGGAAGACGAACATCTCCACCAGCGTCGTCGCTCCGTAACCAGGGTCGGCGAAGACCGTCGCCCACGGGAAGAGGAAGATCGAGTCCACCGCGAAGATCACGTACAGGAAGGCGTAGACGTAGTAGCGGACCTGGGTGTGGGCCCAGCCCTCGCCGACGGGGTCGACTCCGCACTCGTACGTCAGGAGCTTCTCGGGCGTCGGGACCACGGGCCGCAGCAGACGCCCGGCGCCGAAGGCGACGGCCACGAAGAGCACGCCGACGACGGCGAGCAGTCCGACGACCGAGTAGGACTGGAAGTAGTCGGCCGCGATGCCGACAGTCGGTTCCGGCACGTCCGTCCTCACTCCCTGTCCGAACCCGAACGCTGCTGTTCGACGATCTGATCTGTACGCACGGGAGTCTAGGGCCTGATAAAGAGGCGGTAAGCAGCCCGTCGCCTCTTGAGACGCCGGGGTGGGGTTTTCCTCAGGGATGCCCGGCGGTCCGCCTCATGGCGCCGCGCCGCGCCGCACGGCACGCTGGCCCGTATGACCGAACGCCTCTCGTCCCCGACGCACGCCGGACACGCCGGTGAAGTGGACGGCGACCGCCTGCCACCGGCCCGTTTCGCCCTCGACCGGCACACCTGGCAGGAGATCGCCCATCTGCTGGCGAACCTTCCGGTGGCATTGCTCGGGTTCACGTACGTCGTGACGGTGCTGAGCCTCGGTTTCGGACTGACGGTCACGGTGATCGGACTGCCCCTGCTGGCGGCCGGTCTGTCGGGGGCGCGGCTGCTGGGCCGGATGGAACGGGCGCGGGCGCGGGCCCTGCTCGGGGTGCGGGTGGAGGAACCGAGCCGGCTGCCGGGGCGGGGCCGGGGCGGGTTCTTCGCCCGGTTGTGGATGGCGCTGAAGGACCCGGTGGGCTGGCGCACGGTCCTGTACGAACTCATACGGCTGCCCTGGGGCGTCGTCACCTTCGCGGTCACGCTGACGTCGCTGTTCGTGCTGTGGCCGGTGCTGCCGTTCGTCGCGCGGGGCCTGACCAACGTGGACCGGGCGATGGTGCGCGGGCTGCTGTCGCCGTCCGACGAGCTGGAGCGGCGGATCGCCGAGCTGGAGACGGACCGGGGGGTCGTGGTCGACACGGCGGCGGCGGACCTGCGGCGCATCGAGCGGGACCTGCACGACGGGGCGCAGGCCCGCCTGGTCAATCTGGCCATGGGGCTGGGCCTGGCCAAGGAGAAGCTGCTGGAGGACCCCGACGCGGCGGCGGCGATGGTCGACGAGGCGCACGGCGAGGTGAAGCTGGCGCTCCAGGAGCTGCGGGACCTGGCGCGCGGCATCCACCCCGCCGTCCTGACCGACCGCGGCCTGGACGCGGCCCTGTCCTCGGTGGCCTCGCGCTGCACGGTGCCGGTGAAGGTGACGGTCGACCTGAGTGAGCGGCCGGCGGCGGCGATCGAGGGCATCGCCTACTTCACCGTCTCGGAGCTGCTGCAGAACGTCAGCAAGCACAGCGGGGCGAGGTCCGCCTCGGTGGAGGTGTGGCGGTCGGCCGACCGGCTGCTGATGCAGGTGGTCGACGACGGGCACGGGGGTGCGCGCATGGACGGCGGTACGGGGATGAAGGGGCTGGCCGAGCGGCTGAGCGCCGTCGACGGCCTGTTCGCGATCCATTCGCCGGAGGGCGGCCCGACGACGATCACGGCCGAGCTGCCCTGGCGCGACCGCTCGGACACCGACGGCGCCTCCGGTGCCTCCGGTGCCTCCGGTGCCTCCGGCACGAGGTAGCGGACCGGCCCCGAGCCACGCCCCGGTGTCCACGTGCCGGGACGTTCGCATGCCGGCCCGTGGGAGGGGTGGGGAAAACCCCCCTTCCAGGACGCCGACGGGCTCCATGTCCCCGGGGCGCGAGGTCGAGGAGGGTGAAGTCAGGACAGCACAGCCACACGTCGAGGAGAAGGACGGCACCGATGGCCACGGAGTACGGACAGGGTTACGGGCTCGGTAGCGGGCCGGGTCTTTCCGCGGATGCCGGTTCGCGGCGGCACCGGCTGCCGGCGGGGCTGCGGGCGCCGTTCGAGGGCCGCAGTCTGCGGGAGTTCGGCTTCGTGCTGCTGAGCCTGCCGATCGGCATCATGCTCTTCGTGTACGCCGTCACGATGATGTCGCTCGGCGCCGGGCTGCTGGTGACGTTCCTGGGCGTCCCGGTGCTGGCCGCCGCGCTCGCCGGCTGCCGGGGGATGGGGGCGCTGGAGCGGGCGCGGGCGCGCGGCCTGCTGGGGCTCGACGTGGCCGCGCCGGAGCCGTTGCGGATGAGCAAGCCGGGCGCGATGGCCTGGATGGGGGCCGTCCTCAAGAGCGGCTCGTCCTGGCGGAGCCTGCTGTACGCGCTGGTGCAGTTCCCGTGGTCGGTGTTCTCGTTCGTCGTCGCCGTGAGCTTCTGGTCGACCGGCTGGGCGATGCTGACGTACCCCCTGTGGTTCTGGGTGTTCCCGGCCCACGCCGGTCAGGACGGGCTCCAGCTGTACGGCGACGAGACGCACCGGATCTACCTCGACAACCCCTTCGAGATCACCGTGACCGCGCTGATCGGCCTGCTGGTCACCCTGGCGACGCCGTGGATCGTGCGGGCCCTGACGACGGTGGACCGGCTGCTGGTGCACGGGCTGCTCGGCCCGTCGCGGCTGGCGACGCGGGTGGTGGAGCTGGAGTCCGACCGGGGCGTCGTGGTCGACACGGCCGCGGCCGACCTGCGACGCATCGAGCGCGACCTGCACGACGGCGCACAGGCCCGCCTGGTCAACCTGGCCATGGACCTGGGGCTGGCGAAGGAGAAGCTGCGGGAGGATCCGCAGGAGGCGGCGCGCATGGTGGGCGAGGCGCACGGCGAGGTGAAGACGGCCCTGCAGGAGCTGCGGGACCTGGCGCGCGGCATCCACCCCGCCGTCCTGACCGACCGCGGCCTGGACGCGGCCCTGTCCTCGGTGGCCTCGCGCTGCACGGTGCCCGTGCGGGTGGAGGTGGACCTGACCGAGCGGCCGGTGGCGGCGATCGAGGGCATCGCCTACTTCACCGTCTCGGAGCTGCTGCAGAACATCAGCAAGCACGCGCGGGCCACGGCGGCCGCCGTGGACGTGTGGCGCGTGGAGAACCGGCTGATGCTCCAGGTCGTGGACAACGGCGTGGGCGGCGCGGAGGTGTCCGCCGGTTCCGGCCTGGCGGGACTGGCCGAGCGGCTCGACGCGGTGGACGGGATCCTCGTGGTGGACTCGCCGGCCGGGGGCCCCACCCGGGTGACGGCGGAGCTGCCGTGGCGGACGGAGCCGGTACGCCGCTGAGCGGCCGCCACCGGACACACCGTCGGCCGGAGCCCCGCACCCCCGGGCTCCGGCCGGCATGATCGAGAATCGGCCACCGGGCGTCCGAATCCCGGCCCGGCCTCCCCTCTCTTCCCGCTTCTTCCCGCTTCTTCCCGTCGTACGAACGCATCCGGCCCCCGATGCTGGGATGCTGGACCCGTCGCACGGACGGTTCGTGGACGCGGCACGGGCCGCGCGGGCCGTGGGGTGGACGGAGTCTGGCTGTGGGGGGCCGAGGATCGTGGAGGACAGGGTGCGGGTGGTCATCGCCGAGGATTCGGTGCTGCTCAGGGAGGGGCTGACCCGGTTGCTGACCGACCGCGGGCACGACGTGGTGGCCGGTGTCGGTGACGCCCAGGCGCTGATCAAGACGATCACCGAGCTGGACGCGCAGGGCGGGCTGCCGGACGTCGTCGTGGCGGACGTGCGGATGCCGCCGACGCACACCGACGAGGGCGTGCGGGCGTCGGTGCAGCTGCGCAAGGCGCACCCCGGGCTCGGGGTGCTGGTGCTGTCCCAGTACGTGGAGGAGCGGTACGCCACCGAGCTGCTGGCCGGCTCCAGCCGGGGCGTCGGCTATCTGCTCAAGGACCGGGTGGCCGACGTGCGGGAGTTCGTGGACGCGGTGGTGCGCGTGGCACAGGGCGGTACGGCGCTCGATCCCGAGGTGGTCGCGCAGCTGCTCGGACGCAGCCGCAAGCAGGACGTGCTCGCCGGGCTCACCCCGCGGGAGCGGGAGGTCCTGGGGCTCATGGCCGAGGGCCGGACGAACTCCGCGATCGCCAGGCAGCTCGTCGTCAGCGACGGGGCCGTGGAGAAGCACGTCAGCAACATCTTCCTGAAGCTGGGCCTGTCCCCGAGCGACGGTGATCACCGGCGCGTGCTCGCCGTGCTCACCTATCTCAACTCCTGAGACCTCGGCTCCTGGGACCTCGACCTTCGAGACCTCGGTCGTCGAGACCTCGGTCCCGGGATCTGGGCGGCCGGGCCGTGTCACCGACCCACCGGTTCCCCGTGGACCGGCAGGGTGCCGGGCCGCCGCGAGGTCGTGTCCATCATGCGAATGTCCACCGGAAGTCAACACCCGCGGACGTAGGGTTGATCCTGGGACGGTCGATGGGAGACCGGTCCCCGGACAGCCGCCTCGAGGGAGGTCCAGTTCAGTGACCAGCCAGGTCAGCAGCCCAGCGGAGCAGGCCGACGGAACCGTCGTGGGAGAGCAGCGCAAACCGGTCGGGGCGAAGGACGTCCGCCGGCTGGACCGGGTGATCATCAGGTTCGCCGGGGACTCCGGTGACGGTATGCAGCTCACCGGTGACCGCTTCACCTCGGAGACGGCGTCGTTCGGCAACGACCTGTCGACGCTGCCGAACTTCCCGGCCGAGATCCGGGCGCCCGCCGGCACCCTGCCGGGCGTCTCGTCCTTCCAGCTCCACTTCGCCGACCACGACATCCTCACCCCCGGCGACGCGCCGGACGTGCTGGTCGCGATGAACCCGGCCGCGCTCAAGGCGAACGTCGCCGACCTGCCGCGCGGCGCGGAGATCATCGTCAACACGGACGAGTTCACCAAGCGGGCGATGCAGAAGGTCGGCTACGAGACCTCTCCGCTGGAGGACGGCTCACTGGACGGCTACAGCGTGCACCCGGTGCCGCTGACCACCCTGACGGTGGAGGCGCTGGGGGACTTCGACCTGTCCCGCAAGGAGGCCGAGCGCAGCAAGAACATGTTCGCGCTGGGCCTGCTGAGCTGGATGTACCACCGGCCCACCGAGGGCACCGAGAAGTTCCTGCGCACCAAGTTCGCGAAGAAGCCCGACATCGCGGAGGCCAACATCGCGGCCTACCGGGCGGGCTGGAACTTCGGCGAGACGACGGAGGACTTCGCGGTCTCCTACGAGGTCGCGCCGGCGGCGCAGGCGTTCCCGCCGGGCGTGTACCGCAACATCTCCGGGAACCTGGCTCTGGCCTACGGGCTGATCGCCGCGTCCCGTCAGGCCGACCTGCCGCTGTTCCTGGGCTCGTACCCGATCACCCCGGCCTCGGACATCCTGCACGAGCTCAGCAAGCACAAGAACTTCGGTGTGCGCACCTTCCAGGCCGAGGACGAGATCGCCGGCATCGGCGCGGCGCTGGGTGCGGCGTTCGGCGGGTCGCTGGCGGTCACCACCACCTCCGGTCCCGGTGTCGCGCTCAAGAGCGAGACGATCGGGCTCGCGGTCTCCCTGGAGCTGCCACTGCTGGTGGTGGACATCCAGCGCGGCGGGCCCTCCACCGGTCTGCCGACCAAGACCGAGCAGGCGGACCTGCTGCAGGCGATGTACGGCCGCAACGGCGAGGCCCCGGTCCCGGTGGTCGCGCCGAGGACGCCCGCGGACTGCTTCGACGCGGCCCTGGAGGCGGCCCGGATCGCCCTGGTCTACCGCACCCCGGTCTTCCTGCTCTCCGACGGCTACCTGGCCAACGGCTCCGAGCCGTGGCGGATCCCGGAGCTCGACGAACTGCCGCACCTGCGGGTGCAGTTCGCGCAGGGACCGAACCACACCCTGGACGACGGCACCGAGGTGTTCCGGCCCTACAAGCGCGACCCGCAGACCCTCGCCCGCCCGTGGGCGGTGCCGGGCACACCGGGCCTGGAGCACCGCATCGGCGGCATCGAGAAGCAGGACGGCACGGGCAACATCTCCTACGACCCGGCCAACCACGACTTCATGGTCCGCACCCGCCAGGCCAAGGTCGACGGCATCGACGTGCCCGACCTGGAGGTGGACGACCCGGGCGGCGCGCGCACCCTCGTGCTGGGCTGGGGCTCGACGTACGGCCCGATCACGGCGGCCGTACGGCGGCTGCGGGCGGCCGGGGAGTCGATCGCGCAGGCCCACCTGCGCCACCTCAACCCCTTCCCGCACAACCTCGGCGAGATCCTGAAGAGGTACGACAAGGTGGTGGTCCCCGAGATGAACCTCGGCCAGCTCGCCACGCTGATCCGGGCGGAGTACCTGGTCGACGCGCGCTCGTACAACCAGGTCAACGGCATGCCGTTCAAGGCGGAGCAGCTCGCCACGGCGCTGAAGGAGGCCATCGATGTCTGACGCCAACGCGCTGCTCCAGCTCGTGCCGAAGGCCGAGGGCACGCAGTCCATGAAGGACTTCAAGTCCGACCAGGAAGTGCGCTGGTGCCCCGGCTGCGGCGACTACGCCGTCCTCGCCGCCGTGCAGGGCTTCATGCCCCAGCTGGGCCTGGCGAGGGAGAACATCGTCTTCGTCTCCGGCATCGGCTGCTCCTCCCGCTTCCCGTACTACATGAACACCTACGGGATGCACTCCATCCACGGCCGCGCCCCCGCCATCGCCACCGGCCTCGCCACGAGCAGGCGTGACCTGTCGGTGTGGGTCGTCACCGGTGACGGCGACGCGCTGTCCATCGGCGGCAACCACCTCATCCACGCGCTGCGCCGCAACGTCAACCTCAAGATCCTGCTGTTCAACAACCGGATCTACGGCCTGACCAAGGGTCAGTACTCCCCGACCTCCGAGGTCGGCAAGATCACCAAGTCGACGCCGATGGGCTCGCTGGACGCGCCCTTCAACCCGGTGTCGCTGGCGCTGGGCGCGGAGGCGTCCTTCGTCGCCCGGACCGTCGACTCCGACCGCAAGCACCTCACCGAGGTCCTGCGCCAGGCCGCCGACCACCCGGGCACGGCGCTCGTGGAGATCTACCAGAACTGCAACATCTTCAACGACGGCGCCTTCGACGTCCTCAAGGACAGGCAGCAGGCCCAGGAGGCGGTCATCCGCCTCGAGCACGGGCAGCCGATCCGGTTCGGCACCGACAACGCCAAGGGCGTCGTCCGCGATCCGGCCACCGGTGACCTGAAGGTCGTCACGGTCACCGCGGACAACGAGGGCGACGTCCTGGTCCACGACGCCCACGCCGCGTCGCCGACCACCGCGTTCGCGCTGTCCCGCCTCGCCGACCCCGACACGCTGCACCACACCCCGATCGGTGTGCTGCGCTCCGTCGAGCGGCCGGTCTACGACACGCTGATGTCCGACCAGCTGGACACCGCCGTCGAGCAGAACGGCAAGGGCGACCTGGCGGCGCTGCTGGCGGGCGGCGACACCTGGACGGTCGTCGGCTGAGAGCCGTACCGCTCCACGAGGCCCGGGTCGTCAGGCCCGGGCCTCGTCGTATGCCCGGCGCGCCCGCGCGACCTCGTCCATCCGGTCCTCCGTCCACCGGGCCAGGGCCGCCACCTGCTCGGCCGCCTCCCGGCCGAGGTCCGTCAGGGAGTAGTCCACCCGCGGCGGGATCACCGGCTTCGCGTCCCGGTGCACCAGACCGTCGCGCTCCAGGGTCTGGAGGGTCTGGGTCAGCATCTTCTCGCTGACCGTCCGGCCCTGCCGGGAGACGGCACGGCGCAGCTCGCCGAAGCGGTACGGGCGGTCGATCAGCTCCATCAGGACCAGGACGCCCCAGCGACTGGTGACGTGTTCCAGGACGAGCCGGTACGGGCACATCGTCTCGCGGCTGACACTTACTTCCATAGCCGTACCTTACTTCAAAGTGGGTACTATCCATAAGTTAGTGCCGCTCCTAGGGTGAGTGACAGAGAAAGACGTCACCGCACGAGGAGTACACGGACCATGAGCATCGTCGTCACCGGAGCCTCCGGACACCTTGGCCGCCACGTGGTGGGGCAGCTGCTGGAGAAGGTCCCGGCCGAGCAGGTCACCGCCGTCGTGCGCAGCGCGGAGAAGGGCGCCGCCCTCGCGGAGCGCGGCGTGCGGATCGCCGTGGCCGACTACAACGCGCCCGAGACCTTCGACGGGCTGTTCTCGGCGGGCGACAAGGTGCTGCTGATCTCCGGCAACGAGGTCACCAAGGACCGCCCCGCGCAGCACAGGGCCGTCATCGACGCCGCCGCCGCGGCGGGGGTCGCGCTGCTGGCGTACACGAGCGCCCCCAGCGGCCTGACCGCCTCCCTCGCCGACGACCACCGCGCCACCGAGAAGGTCCTGCTCTCCTCCGGCCTGCCGTGGGTGATCCTGGGCAACGGCTGGTACCACGAGAACCACACGGAGAACCTCGCCCGGGTACTGGAGCAGGGCGCCGTCGTCCAGGCCGCCCGCGAGGGCCGCATCTCCTCCGCCTCGCGCGCCGACTACGCGGCCGCCGCCGTCGCCGTGCTGACCGGCGAGGGACACGAGAACACGCGGTACGACCTGGGTGGCGACGAGGCGTGGAGCTTCGCCGAGTACGCGGCCGAGGTGAGCCGGCAGGCGGGCCGCGAGGTCGCCTACCGCCCCGTGTCCGTCGAGGAGTACGTCCGCGCCCTCGTCGGCGCCGGGGTGCCCGAGCCGATGGCCGAGGTGCTGGGAGGCGTGGAGGCGTCCACCGAGAAGGGGGAGTTGGTCGTGACCACCGGCGATCTGTCCCGGCTCATCGGCCGTCCGACCACCCCGGTCGCCGACGCGATCGAGGCCGCGCTCCGGGGCTGACGCCCCGACGGCCACCTGTCATGACCGTATGGCGATACGGGCATGACAGGCCGCCGGACGCGGCGCTACCGTCGTCCTGGGCATGCCTCCGTCCCCGGCGTGCCGTAGGCGAGGAGGAGGTGCCCGTGGCCGGGTCGTCCAGGAGTGAACAGCGCATAGGCCTGCTGAACGGCTTCGCGGCCTACGGGATGTGGGGGCTCGTCCCGTTGTTCTGGCCGTTGCTCAAGCCGGCCGGCGCCGGGGAGATCCTCGCCCACCGGATGGTGTGGTCCCTCGCCTTCGTCGCCGTCGCCCTGCTCGTCGTGCGGCGCTGGGCGTGGGCCGGCGAGCTGCTGCGGCAGCCGCGCAAGCTGGGCCTGATCACCGTGGCCGCGGCGGTCATCACCGTCAACTGGGGCGTCTACATCTGGGCCGTGAACAGCGGCCACGTCGTCGAGGCGTCCCTCGGGTACTTCATCAACCCGCTGGTCACCATCGCGATGGGCGTGCTGCTGCTGAAGGAGCGGTTGCGGCCCGTCCAGTGGGCGGCGGTCGGTACCGGCTTCGCGGCCGTCGTCGTGCTCACCGTCGGCTACGGCCGGCCGCCGTGGATCTCCCTCTGCCTCGCCTTCTCCTTCGCCACGTACGGACTGGTGAAGAAGAAGGTCAACCTCGGGGGCGTCGAGTCGCTGGCCGCCGAGACGGCGGTCCAGTTCCTGCCCGCGCTCGGCTTCCTGCTGTGGCAGGGGGCGCACGGCGGCTCCACGTTCACCACCGAGGGCATCGGGCACGGCGCCCTGCTCGCCGCGACCGGCGTGGTCACCGCGATCCCCCTGGTCTGCTTCGGTGCGGCGGCGATCCGCGTGCCACTGTCCACACTGGGACTGCTCCAGTACCTGGCCCCGGTCTTCCAGTTCCTGCTCGGCGTCCTCTACTTCGGCGAGGCCATGCCACCCGAGCGCTGGGCCGGCTTCGCGCTCGTCTGGCTGGCGCTCACCCTGCTCACCTGGGACGCGCTGCGCACCGCCCACCGGACCGCCCGGTCACTGCGGACCCCGCCGGGCGGGGCCGGCGGCGGCGTACCGGCGGAGAAGGGGGACGCCGCGCGGGACTCGGGCGTCGTGGCCTGCGGAGGACCGGCCCCGGATTCCGCTTCCGCGGACCCCGCGCCCGCGCCCGCCCGGATCGACGCCCCGACCGGGAAGCCGTAGCCCGCTATGCGCGACGCGGTGGCCGAATAGCGGTCTTGACGCGGCGTCAGTCGCGGCCACACCATCCAGGCACCTCATTCACCGGGAGACCTCCCCAGGGTCTCCCCAGGAATTCGGAGCCCCCCACATGAAGCTTTCCGTCTCCGGGCGTGCGCTGGCGGCCGGCGCCGTCGCGGTCGCCACCCTGATGACCGGCGGTTCCGTGGCCGGCGCGACCCCCACCCCCGAGGCCACTGCCGCTGCCGCCGCACCCGACATACCGGTGGCCGACGTCAAGGCCCACCTGGCGCGGCTCCAGTCGATCGCCACGGCGAACGGCGGCAACCGCGCCCACGGCCGCCCCGGCTACCAGGCGTCGCTCGACTACGTGAAGGCCAAGCTGGACGCCGCCGGGTTCACCACCACGGTCCAGCGGTTCACGTCCTCCGGCCGCACCGGCTACAACCTCATCGCGGACTGGCCCGGCGGCGACGCGAATCAGGTTGTCATGTCCGGGTCACATTTGGACAGTGTCACCGCGGGCCCCGGCATCAACGACAACGGCTCCGGCTCGGCGGCCGTCCTGGAGACCGCGCTCGCCGTGGCCCGCTCCGGCTACCACCCCACCAAGCACCTGCGCTTCGCCTGGTGGGGCGCGGAGGAGCTGGGGCTGGTCGGCTCCCGCTCCTACGTCAACAGCCTCGGGTCCGCCGGCCTCGCGAAGATCAGCGGCTATCTGAACTTCGACATGATCGGCTCGCCCAACCCCGGCTACTTCGTCTACGACGACGATCCCGTGATCGAGAAGACCTTCAAGGACTACTACGCCGGCCTCGGCGTCGCCACCGAGATCGAGACCGAGGGCGACGGCCGCTCCGACCACGCGCCCTTCAAGAGCGCGGGCGTCCCCGTCGGCGGCCTCTTCAGCGGCGCCGACTACCGCAAGACGTCCGCGCAGGCGGCCAAGTGGGGCGGCACCGCGGGCCAGCCGTTCGACCGGTGCTACCACTCGTCATGCGACACGACCGCCAACATCGACGACACGGCGCTGAACCGCAACAGCGACGCCGTCGCGTACGCGGTCTGGCAGCTGTCGCAGTAGCCGCCGGCGCGTCCCGGCCGACGCCGGGTCAGTCGGCCGAGGCGTGGGCGTGGGCGCGGGCGCGTTCGGCGAGGCGGCCCATGCGGGTGCGGGCCGACTCGAGCCGCTCGGCGTCGTCGGCGGCCGGTCCCTCCTCGGCGGCGAGTTCGCTCCACAGGCCGACCAGGTCGCGCCCCAGCTCCAGCCCCCGCTCGGGGTCGCGCACCGCACGCCAGGCGGTGGCCGCGCTCTGGACGTTGCCGTAGGCGGCCTCCGCGTCGCCCGCCCGGCGGTGGATGCCGACCAGGTCCAGCGAGAGCCGGAAGGCGCGGGCCGGGTCGCCCGACAGGTAGGCGATGTACGCGGTGAGCTCGCGGAGCCGGAGCACCTCCGGGTGCTCCGGTCCCAGCGTGTCCGAGGCCTCGGCCACCGCGCGCTCCGCGAGTCGCGCCGCGTCCTGCGTACGTCCCTCCCTGACCGCCTCGTTGATCCGCGCCGTGGGCTCGGCGAGGAGGGCGGGGGTGGTGACGTCACCGGGCGCGGTGAGCGGCGCGTCCCCGAGCACGGCCTCGGCCACGGCGTCGAAACCGCGGGCGGGGGTGGGCGTGGGCCTGGGGCCGGGGTCGGGGTCCGCGACGAGGCCGGGGACCGGCTTGCGGCGCCCGGCGGGAGCGGGGGCGAGCACGGAGGCGGGCTCGGGCGCCACGCCCGCGGAGCGGCCGGGTATGGCGACGGGAGGTGCGGGGACGCCGGACGCGGGGGCTCCGGTCAGGGATGTGACGGGCGCCGGAGCGGCGGGTGCCGTTCCGTCCGCCGACAGGCCGCCGGGCGCGGCACCGCCGCCCGCGGGCTCCGCGTCCATCCGCGGCGGCGGACCGAACACCCCCGTCGGCGGCGCCACCGTGCCCGGCGCCGTGCCCCCGGCGGGTACGGGCAGGGCGCGCGAGGTGAACGCGGGCGCGGACTCACCGGACGACGCCCGCTGCGGCTCGGGCACCGCGGGCACGTCGGCAGCCGAGTCCGGCCGGACGGCGGGGGACGCCGAGGCAGCGGGGGACGCCGGGGCAGCGGGGGGTGCCGGAGCCGCCGGGAGCACCTGGACGGCGGGGACCGCCGAGGCGACCCGGGTCGCCGGCGTCACCGCCGGCGCATCGGCCGCCGGCGCCGGCCGGACGACGGGAGCCGCCGAGGCAGCCCGAGCCGCAGAAGTCGCCGCCGGCACGTCGGCAGCCGGGGCTGCGGACGCCCTCGAGACCTCCGGGGCCGCCGGGACCGCCGGCGCCTCCGGGACCGCCGGCGCCTCCGAGGCCGATGCGCCCGTGACCGCCGGGGCGCCCTCCGTGCCCTCGGCCGCCTCCGCCGTACGCGGTGTCGGCACCGGCTTGCCCGCGAGGTGGCTGGAGCCGTCCGGGTCGACCCGGAGCCGGACGACGCAGTCGATGCGCTCGTCGTGGACCGTGGCGAGGACGGGCCGGCCCGCCGTGCGGGCGATGTGGTGGAGTCGGTTCAGGACGGCGTGCTGGATCTCCTCGCCGGGGGCGGCGACGACCGGGACGCCGTCGACCGAAGCGCCGCGCACGTCACCGCCGGCCCCCGGTACGCGGACGTCGATCGGCGGACGCTCGGCGCGTCGCTGGTCCCGCTGCCTGTCGCGGCCGAGTCGAGACATCGTCCCCCCACTCATAGGCGGCTTCCGTCGGCGGTTCCGCTTCCCCGCCGTCCAGAGCCTGTCATGCCTGTCGTTCACCTACCGTCGAGTCTCTCCGCTCGCTCGCGATTCTCACGTCACCGCGGTGTCACAGGCTCGTTCCAGGAGGTCACGGACGTGCGGTGCGCCGTGCCGGGCCACCCCGCCCGCCACCGCCCCGGGCGTCACCCTGAACAGTCTCATGCATACGCATATAATGCAGGTGCTGGTATTTCGCGTACGCCGGAAAACCCCTGGGGGATCCCATGAGCCGCCGTTTCCTCTTCCTGCTCGGCAGCAGCCGCCCCGACGGCAACACCGAACTGCTGGCCCGCCGCGCCGCCGAACAGCTGCCCGCGGACGTCGAGCAGCGATGGATCAGCCTGGCCGAGCACCCGCTGCCCGAGTTCGAGGACCTGCGGCACGACAGCGACCACACCCGCCCCACCGAGGGCGATGCGGCGCTGCTGCTCGACGCCACGCTCGCCGCGACGGACCTCGTGATCGCCTCGCCGCTGTACTGGTACTCGCTGTCCGCCCCGGTCAAGCGCTACCTGGACCACTGGTCCGGCTGGCTGCGCACCCCCGGCCTCGACTTCAAGGCGACCCTGGCCGGCCGCACCCTGTGGGGCGTCACCGCGCTCGCGCACGAGGAGCAGGAGGTCGCCGACCCCCTGATCGGCAGCCTGAACAACTCGGCGGCGTACATGGGCATGCGGTTCGGCGGTGTCCTGCTCGGCAACGGCAGCAAGCCCGGCGACGTCCTGCACGACACCGACGCGCTGGCCCGGGCCAAGACCTTCTTCGCCCGGGAGGCGCCGCTCGCCCGCTTCCCGTACGAGCGGGCGGACGCGGCCGCTACGAGGTGATGTCCTTCGTGGTGAACCGTGCCCAGGCCGCCGAGCCGAACACCGCCGCGTACAGGGCCTGCAGGCCGAGGTTCTTCACCAGCTCGTCCCAGTAGACCGGCTCGCGCATCAGGTCGGCGAAGGACAGCCAGTAGTGCGAGAAGAAGTACGGCTGGAGGGCGTGCAGCTGGGGGATCTGGTCGAGGATCTGGACGGTGATCACCAGCCCGACCGTGGTCGCCATCGCCGCGATGCCGCTCCCGGTCAGCGTCGAGACGAACAGGCCGAGCGCCGCCACGCCGACGAGCGAGGCGGCGACGACCAGGGCGATCAACAGGGCCCGCCCCAGGCCCTCGGCGTAGGTGATGCGGGTGCCGGAGATGGTGGTCAGGTCGCCGAGCGGGAACAGCAGCGCCCCGACCGCGAGTGCCGTGACGGCGACCACGAGGGTGGCCGCGAGGCAGAAGGCGATCACCGTCGCGTATTTCGTGAACAGCAGGCGGGTGCGTCCGGCCGGGGCGACCAGGAGGTAGCGCAGCGTGCCCGCGCTCGCCTCGCCCGCGATCGCGTCACCGGCGACGACACCGACGGCCATCGGCAGGAAGAACGGGAGCGTCGCGGCGAGCGCGGTGAAGACCAGGAACAGCCCGTTGTTGCTGATCTGCGCGATGAACGCCGGCCCCTCGTCCCCGCCGCCCCGGCCCCCGCCGAACGACGAGCCGTCCCCCGTCTCGATCCTCACGGCGATCCCCACCAGGACCGGCACCGCGGCCAGCACGCCCAGCAGGGCGAGGGTGCGCCAGCGCCGGAAGGTGGTCAGCAGCTCGCTGCGGAGCAGCCCGAGGGACCACAGGGGGCTCGGCGCGCGCACGACGTGCGCCTCCGCGTCCCCGTGCACCGCGTCCCCGTCCGCCGCTCCCCCGGCGCGTGCCGCCCCGGCCGGTGACGCCTCAGCCCGCGACATCGAAGCCCTCTCCCGTCAGTGCCACGAACGCGTCCTCCAGGGAGGCCCGTTCCACTCCGAAGCCGCGGACGCGCACGCCGGCCGCGACCAGCGCGGCGTTCAGGTCGGCGAGGTCGCCGCCCGGCGGCTCCGCCGTCACCCGGTCCTCGGCGACGGCCACGTCCCCGGCGCCCCGTTCCTTCAGCACCCGCGCCGCCTCCCCCGTGTCCGGCGTGGTCACCACCAGCCGGCCGCGCGCCCCGGCCGCCAGGTCGGCGACCGGGCCCTGGGTGATCAGCCGTCCCCGCGCCATCACGGCGGCGTGCGTGCACACCTGCTCGATCTCGTCCAGCAGGTGGGAGGAGAGGAAGACGGTGGTGCCGTCGGAGGCCAGCTCGCGCACGAGGGCGCGGATCTCGCGCATGCCCTGGGGGTCGAGCCCGTTGGTGGGCTCGTCCAGCACCAGCAGACGGCGCGGCTGGAGCAGCGCGGCCGCCAGTCCGAGGCGCTGCTTCATGCCGAGCGAGTACGCCTTCGCCTTCTTGCCCGCGGCGGCCGTGAGGCCCACCCGGTCCAGCGCCGCCCCGACGCGCTCGCGCCGGGTGCGCGGGTCGGCGGTCGGGTCGGCGGCGTCGTAGCGCAGGAGGTTGTCGCGGCCGGAGAGGAAGCCGTACAGGGCCGGGCCCTCGATGAGGGCGCCGACCTGGGGCAGTACGGCGCGGGCGGCACGCGGCACGGGCCGGCCCAGCACCCGTGCCGCGCCCGAGGTCGGCTCGATCAGGCCCATCAGCATGCGGATGGTGGTGGTCTTGCCGGAGCCGTTGGGGCCGAGGAAGCCGAAGACGCTGCCCGCCGGGACGGTCAGGTCCAGGCCGTCGACGGCGAGCTGTCCGCCGCGGTAGCGCTTGGTGAGGGCGCGGGTGGCGATGACGGCGTCACTCTCGCCGTCCCGGCCCGGGCCCTCCGGTTCCGCGGCGGACGGTTCCCCCATCGGCTCCCTCTCCTCGTCGTGCGGGCGGTGCGGTGCTACTTCGCGGCGTCGGCCGCCTTCACCAGCGCGTCCTTGGTGACCGCACCGGCGTAGACCTTGCCGTCGTCCGTGATCAGGGCGTTGACCAGGCGGGTCGTGAAGACCGTGCCCGAGCCGAAGTCGCCCTTGACCTGGTCGCCGAAGGAGCCCAGGAAGCCGCCCAGGTCGCCGCCCTCGGACGCGTCCGGCAGGCCCTGGCCGCCGGTGTCGAAGGTGGCGATCGTGTTCCAGCCCTCGCCGATGACCTCGAGGCCGTCCAGGTCCTCGGCGAGGTCGGCGTCGGGCTTGTGGCCCCGCTCCGGTGCCTTGGGCGTCTCGCCCGCCTCGGGCGTCTCGTCGTCCTCGGTGACCTTCGCGCCCTTGGGCGGGGTGAAGTCGAACGTCGAGGCGTCCGGCTTCGCGAAGCTGACCTGGGTGAAGCCCGCGTCCACGACGGCGGCGCCGCCGCTCGACGGGGTCAGGGTGAACTTCAGCGGCATGCCGGTCTTCGCGTCCACGGCCACGCTGATCGCGCCGACCGTGGAACCGGACTGCCGGGGCTTGATCACCAGTCGGTACGCGTCCCGGCCGGCGACCTGCGCGGTGCCGTCGACGGTCACGGACGTGGTGTCGTCGACCGCCTTGAGGGCCTGCTCGGTGAAGTCCTTCGGGGTGGCCGGCGCCTTCCCGGCGGGCCGCTCGGCGCCGGGGGACGTGGTGGAGTGGTAGACCTCGTTGGACTTGCTGTCGTAGCCCCAGACGTCCTTGCCGTCGTGGATCAGGCTGTACTCGGCGGCGTTCTCCAGCAGCGAGAGCTTCTGCCGGTCGGGTCCGTCGGCCGCGACGCGCAGCGTGTGGCTGCCGGTCACCAGCCCGGTAAGCTTGGCGGACGGGTCGGCGGAGGAACCGTCACCGCCGCCGGCGCCCGGGCCGCCGGACATGCCGGACGCCAGACCGCTCTCCAGGCCGCCGAGGTCCGGCAGGCCCAGGTCGGTGCTGATCCTGACGGTGCCGGACAGCTGCTGGACGTCCGACTCGGCGATCTTCTGGATGAGCTGCTGGGCCGTCACCTCGGGCAGGTCCGGGTCGCCTGAGTCGGCGAGGGCGGGGACGAGCCCGATCGTGGCGGCCGCCACGCCCATCACCGCGACCGGGACGACGTACCGCGCGGCCCTGCGCCGTCCGGCACGCGGCTCCTCGCCGTCCCCGGCGGTCGTGTTGTCGTCGGAATCGATCGGTGCCATGTGTGCCCTACCTCCGTCGTCGGCGGCGGCTGTCTCGCGACCTCGCACGTGTTCACCCGTGAGCCGCCATTCTCACCCGAATCGGTGAGGAGTGGTGTTTTTCCGTGTGACCATCTGACCAAATCGGCCACGAGGAAGCGTCAGACCGCGGGCTCAACTCCGCGTACTCCTGCGGGATGACACGGAAGGGCGGATCCTCCACCGACCGGTGGGGGCGTCCCCGACCGGTGGGGGCGTCCCCGACCGGTGGGGGCGGGGCGCGTCGCGCCGGGAGAGCGCGGTGGCGGCCGGGAGGTCAGCCGGCTCGGTGCACCACCGCGTCGCACAGCTCGATCAGCGCGGCCTTCGCGTCGCACTCCCGCAGCGGGGCCAGCGCCGACCGGGCGTCCTTCGCGTACCGGACGGTGTCCCGCCGCGCCTGTTCGAGCGCGGGGTGGGCGCGCAGCAGGCGCAGGGCCTCGGCATGCCGCGCGTCGTCGCTCAGGTCGGAGTCCAGCAGCTCGCACAGGGCGATGTCCTCGGCGAGCCCCAGCCGGGCCGCCCGTTCGCGCAGCCGCAGCACCGGGAGGGTCGGGATGCCCTCGCGCAGGTCCGTGCCGGGCGTCTTGCCCGACTCGTGGGAGTCGGAGGCGATGTCCAGGACGTCGTCCGCGAGCTGGAAGGCGACGCCGAGCCGCTCGCCGTACTGGGTCAGCACGTCGACGACCGTGTCGTCGGCGCCGGACATCATCGCGCCGAACCGGCAGGAGACCGCCACCAGCGATCCCGTCTTGCCGCCCAGCACGTCCAGGTAGTGGTCGACCGGGTCCCGTCCGTCCTGGGGCCCCGCCGTCTCCAGGATCTGGCCGGTGACGAGCCGCTCGAACGCGAGGGCCTGCACCCGGACCGCCTCGGGCCCGAGGTCGGCGAGGATCTGGGAGGCGCGGGCGAACAGGAAGTCGCCGGTGAGGACCGCGACCGAGTTGCCCCAGCGGGTGTTGGCGCTGGGCACGCCGCGGCGCACGGCGGCCTCGTCCATCACGTCGTCGTGGTAGAGCGTGGCGAGGTGGGTCAGCTCCACGACCACGGCCGAGGGCACGATGCCGGGCGCGTAGGGGTCGCCGAACCGGGAGGCGAGCATCACCAGCAGCGGCCGGAACCGCTTGCCGCCGGCCCGCACCAGGTGCTGGGCGGCCTCCGTGATGAAGGGCACCTCACTCTTGGTTGCCTCAAGCAACCCTTCCTCGACGGCCGCCAGTCCGGTCTGGACATCGGCTTCCAGTGCCTGGTCCCGCACGCTCAGCCCGAACGGCCCGACGACGGTCACGAGGGGTCTCCTGTCTGCTGGTGTCTACTGGCGATTACCTGGTTTGTCGATAGGTCGCTGCCACCACTCGAGTCAGCGTATCCGGTCACGTTTCGATCACCGCTAGCGCCCACCGTTACAGGCCGGTCGGTATCGGATCATGCACGGTATGTTTTTGATCAAGTGATATGAGCAGATATCGGCCGACATCGCCGGAGAGGCGCGGCGCGGAGCACGGCACACCGGAAGCCACCACCGAAGATCCCACCACCCCTCCCGACGGACCGCACCCCGAGAGCGTCACCCGTTCGCCACCCGCACCCGCGACCCCGGACGGATGCCCGCACACCCCGGACGGATGCCCGCGCGACACGAGGAAACACCGGGGCGCCCCGCCGACGGAGGGGCGTACCCCCGCTGCCGCGCGCGTCCGGCCGGGCACCCGGTCGGCCCCCCAGCCACCCCCCGGTCGGGCCCCCGCACCGAAGCGACCCCCACCAGGGGGCGATTGACCACCAGTTGACTCTAATGCCCGATTTGCCGCTCTTGTTGAGGCCAGTGAGTTGGCTCACGCCACCGCGCCCGCCCGCACCCCCGCCGCGAACCCCCTCACCCCTTTGCCCCGTAGGCGAGTTGAGCCTTGGCAGTAGCAAAGGATCAAGCACCCCAAATGCCTCAGATCAAGGTCAACAGGCACGTCGGGTGATTCCTGCACTTGTTCCGGACATGTGCTCTCGCATACGTTCCCGGCCTGTCAGGCGGACGCCGAATCCTGCCACCGCCCCGACACACAGTCATCCACCGACACACTCGCAGGCAGGAGCGGGGGACCCAAGGTAAGTCGCCGCGCCGGACACCACCGGAGCGGCTCGGGGTGAAGCCGTGCCCGTCAGGGCGCGGCCGGGCACCTCCCCGCCCGAACCCGACAGCTCACCTCGCAGGCGTATGGAGAGGGACACACACATGCCTGCCAACGGTCAGAACCGTCACGCCCGAACCGGCCGCCTCGCCCGCAAGCTCGCCGTCGCCGGCACCGGCGTCGCCGTGCTCGCCCTGCCGCTCGTCGGCGCCGCCACCGCGTCCGCCGCCACCCCGGCCACCACGGCCGCCGCCGCCACGGCGACGGTGTACCCGAACAACCTCGACGGCTGGATCCGCGAGTCGCTGGACATCATGGCGCAGCACGGGATCCCCGGGACCTACGACGGCATCCACCGCAACGTCATGCGGGAGTCGTCCGGCAACCCGTTCGCCATCAACAACTGGGACGTCAACGCCGTCAACGGCACCCCGTCCAAGGGCCTGCTCCAGGTGATCGACCCGACCTTCCGGGCGTACCACGTCGCCGGCACCTCCTGGGACTCGTACGACCCGGTCGCCAACATCACCGCCGCCTGCAACTACGCGGCCCACCGGTACGGCTCCATCGACAACGTCTTCAGCGCGTACTGAGCCGCCCGCGCACCGCGACACAACCGGACGAACCGAGCCGTACCGATACGCACCCGGTGCGTCAGGAGGCTCCGAAGATCCGCTCGAGGACGACGGCCACGCCGTCGTCCTCGTTCGTCGTGGTGACCTCGTCCGCGACCGCCTTGAGTTCGGGGTGGGCGCCCGCCATGGCGACCCCGCGGGCCGCCCAGTGGAACATGGGGATGTCGTTGGGCATGTCCCCGAAGGCGATCGTCCGCCGCCGGCTCAGCCCCAGACGCTCGGCGGCGAGCGCCAGACCGGTCGCCTTGGTCACCCCGCACGGCTGGAGCTCCACCGTCCCCGGCCCCGACATCGTGACCGTCGCGAGGGAACCCACCACCGCGCGCGCCGTCGCCGCCAACTCGTCGTCGGACAGGTCGGGGTGGCGCAGCAGCACCTTGCTGATCGGCGCGCTCCACAGCTCGTCGCGCCGCTCGACCCGCACCGCGGGCAGGGTCGGGTGGGGCATCAGATAGCCCGGTTCGATGAGCGTCAGCCCGTCGACGCCGTCCTGGTCGACCGCGGCGTACACCTCCCCCACCTCGGCCTCGATCTTGCCGAGCGCGGTCTCCGCCAGCTCCCGGTCCAGGGTGACCGACCACAGCATCCGGTGCGCGTCGGCGTCGTACACCTGCGCGCCCTGCCCGCACACCGCGAGCCCCGTGCAGCCGAGGCCGTCGAGCAGGGAGCGCACCCTCGGTGCCGGGCGCCCCGTCACCACCAGGTGCCGCGCCCCCGCCCGGGCCACCCGCGCCAGCGCGGCCAGCGACCGGTCGGAGACGGTGTCGTCGCCGCGCAGCAGCGTTCCGTCGAGGTCGGTGGCGACGAGGGCATATGCGGTGCGGTCCATGATCAGAGAATACGGACACCGCACCTGCCCGACCCACCCACGACCGGTTGCGCACGAGGACGTTCGCAGGTGTCCGAAACCTGACGCAACACCGTCTGAAGGCGGTTAAAGGCCTGTGCACCAGTTGGCAACAACATGCTCTGCCTTCTACCCTCCGGGCGGCCCCGGGGGTACCTTCCTGTTGTCCAGGGGGGACTTGATCGGGGGGTCGGGTTGAGCAGCGGACGTGTACGCGTGCTGAGGCCGGAGGAGCTGGGCGAGGGGGAACGGGAGCGCTGGCGCGAGCTGCGCGCCGGGGCGACGGCGCCCCGCAATCCCTTCATGGAGCCGGAGTTCACCGACGTCGTGGGCCGGGTACGGCCCGGGGCGCGGGTGGCGGTGCTGTACGAGGGCGGTGAGGCCGCCGGTTTCCTGCCGCACGAGCGCGGGCCGCTGGGCCAGGGCCGGGCGATCGGGCTCGGGGTCTCGGACTGCCAGGGCGCGGTGCTGCGGCCGGGCCTCCTCCCGGACACCCGCCGACTGCTGCGGGCCTGCTCCCTGTCGAGCCTCGCCTTCGACAACCTGGAGGCCGAGCAGGGCCTGTTCGTGCCGTACGCCGCCGAGGAGCACGCCACCTACGTCATCGACGTGGAGAAGGGGTACGAGGCGTACGAGAGCGTGCTGCGCACCCAGTCGCCGAAGTTCCTGAAGACCACCCTCGCCAAGGAGCGCAGGCTGGGCCGGCAGGCCGGAACCGTGCGCTTCGTGTTCGACGAGCGCGAACCGGCCGCGCTGCGCACCCTCATGGAGTGGAAGTCGGCGCAGTACCGCAGGACGGGACGCCGGGACCGCTTCGCCCAGGAGTGGATCGCCCGGCTCGTCGGACGGCTCGCCGAGACCCGGGCGCCTCAGTGCACGGGCACGCTGTCCGTGCTCTACGCCGACGACCGGCCCGTCGCCGCCCACTTCGGGCTGCGCTCGGAGTCGGTCCTGGCCTGCTGGTTCCCGGCGTACGACCCGGACTTCGCGAAGTACTCGCCGGGGCTGGTGCTGCACCTGCGGATGGCCGAGGCCGCCGCCGCCGAGGGCATCGGCCTGCTCGACATGGGGCGGGGCGCGGCGGAGTACAAGGACTCGCTGAAGACCGGTGAACTGCCCGTGTACGAGGGGACGGCGACACGTCCGGGGGCGGGCGCCGCGCTGCACTGGCTCGGCCGCGAACCGGCCCGCCGCGCGCACGGCTTCGTGCGCGAACGGCCACGGCTGGCGTCGCTGGCGGCACGCACGCTGAAGGGGGCGGCCCGGCTGCGCCGGTCGTGACGGAGGGGCAACCACGAGGGGGTGGGGCGCATGGCCGGAGCACGGCGTGCGCGGCAGGAGGCACGGCGGGAGATCGAGAGATTCCTGAGCATCGAACCGGTGCAGGTCGCCGAGCTGGACCTCGGCGACGGGGAGGATGCCTGCCTCAGACCGGGGCCGGGTGGTCCCCCGGTCACGTCCGGCCCGGTGTTCGTCCTGGTCCGCAGGGCGGGACGGCCCGTCGGCACACTGCTGGGGCGGGTGCCCCGGGGAGCGGATCCGGCACGGGAACTGGCGGGCCTCGCCCGGCGCCTGCGTCCCGGGACGCCGCCCGGGCCCGTCCCCCCTCCCCCGTCCGCCGGTGTCGTCGTCGCCACCCGGGAGCGCGCCGGGCAGCTCGCCCGCGCGCTCGACTCCCTGCTCGCGCAGGACCATCCGGACTTCGAGGTCGTCGTCGTCGACAACGCCCCGGTGACCGGCGAGACCCGCGAACTGGTCGAGCGGAAGTACGGCGAGCGCGTGCGGTACGTCTGCGAACCGGTCCCCGGACTCGCCGTCGCGCACAACCGGGGCCTCGCGGCCGTGCGCGGCGAGGTGGTCGCCTTCACCGACGACGACGTGGTCGCCGACCCGCGCTGGCTCACCGAGCTGACCGCGCCCTTCACCGCCGACCCGCGCCTGGCGTGCGCGACCGGCCTGATCCTGCCCGCCCGGCTGAGCACCCCGGCCCAGGTCCTCCTGGAGAGCCACGGCGGCTTCGCGAAGGGCTTCGCCCCGCGCACGTACGACCCGGAGCACCCGCCCGCCGACGAACCGCTGTTCCCGTTCACCGCGGGGCGCTTCGGCTCCGGCGCCAACATGGCCTTCCGTACGTCGGTGCTGCGCGCGGCCGGCGGTTTCGACCCGGCGACCGGCGCGGGCACACCCGCACGGGGCGGCGACGACCTCTACGGCTTCGTGCGCGTCCTCACCCGGGGCGGACGGCTGCACTACACGCCGACGGCCCTGGTGTGGCACCACCACCGGGAGACCTGGCGGGACCTGGAGACCCAGGCGTACGGATACGGCGCCGGGCTCACCGCGTACCTCACGGCGGTCCTCGTGAACCGGCCCGCGCTGCTGCCGGCGTTCCTCGCGCGGCTGCCGCGCGGGCTGGCCCACGCGCGCGGTCTGACGGCCGTCCGCGACACGGACGGCGGCGGCGCACCGGGCGCCCACGACGAACGGACCCATCCGTGGCCACGGCGGCTGTCGCGGCTGCAGCGCAGGGGGATGCTGTACGGGCCGGTGGGTTACCTGCGCGCGCGGTACGCCCTGCGGACCGCTGCCAGGGGGGCGAGATGACGACGCCGGACGCCCGCGGCGGGGACGCACCGGGCGGGGGCGCCGTTCCCGTCCTCCTCTACCACGCCGTGATGGAGGACCCGCCCGACTGGATCGCCGAGTTCACCGTCTCCCCCAAGGAGTTCGCCGCCCACCTCGACGCGGTCGTCGACAGCGGGCGGACCCCCGTCACCATCGGCGCGGTCGCCGACCACTTCGCCGGGCGGGCGCCCCTGCCACCCCGGCCCGTGCTGCTGACCTTCGACGACGGCTTCGCCGACCTGCCCGGTCCCACCGCCGAGGCGCTGGCCGACCGCGGACTGCCCGCCACCGCCTACCTCACCACCGGAGCCGTCGCCCCCGGCGGCCGCAGCCTGCTGCCGCCCGCCCCGATGATGCGCCTGGGCGAGGCCGCCGGGCTGGAGGCCTCCGGCATGGAGATCGGCAGCCACACCGTCACCCACGCCCAGCTGGACACCCTGTCCGCCAAGGACCTGGCATACGAACTGCGTACCTCGAAGACCGTGCTGGAGGACGCCCTCGGCCACCCGGTGCGTCACCTCGCCTACCCGCACGGCTACAACAGCCCACGGGTGCGGGCGATGTCGGCCCGCGCCGGCTACGAGACGGCCACCGCCGTGCGGCACGCGCTCAGCTCCGACCGCGACGAGCGGTACCGCATCGCCCGCCTCATCGTGCGGCGCGGTCACACCGTCGCCGACGTCGAGGCGTGGCTGGCGGGTGGCGGCGCCCGGATCGCGCCGTACCGGGACGGGCCGAGGACGGTCGGCTGGCGGTGGTACCGCCGGGCCCGCGCCGTCGTGCGGGGTCCCGTCTTCGCCGGCTGAGCCGGGGAGGCGGGCCCTGCCCGCCCACGTGGACGAGTCTGCGGATTTTGGTGTGAAAAGCCGAGAAAATTCCTATAGTTGACCCGGGGAGGGGAGTCTCAACGTGCAGCACCATGTGCCCGTACCGACCGCCGAGAGCAGTGTGCTGCCTGCCCCCGGCCCCGCCGCCGGCCCGGGGCGCGCGGGCCACGGGCCGTCCCGCCTCCCCGCCGCCGGCCTGCTGACCCTGCTGCTCGCGGCCTGCCTGTGGATCTACGCGCTGCCCCGCATCGGTTTCCGGGAGATGGGCGACTACGGCCTGCTGGACCGCCTGCCCGTCGCCTACTACCTCTCGCTGCTCGTCCTCACCGCGGGCTTCGTCCTCAGTCTCCGGCGCGCCGCCGCCGCGCCCTGGTGGCCGGCCGCGCACTGCGCCGCGCTGCTGTTCGCCCTCAAGGCCCCGCCGGCGGTGCTGTACGACGCGGTGCGCTACCCGTGGGCCTCCAAGCACGACGCCGTCGTCAACACGCTGCTGGCCAACGGCGAACTGCGCCCGGGGGCGGCCCTGTCGGGCAACATGTCCGCGTACGACCAGTGGCCCGGCTTCTTCACGCTCAACGCGGCCCTGACCCGATCCCTGGGCGTGGAGAGCGCCGCCGCGTACGCGAACTGGGCTCCGATCGTCTTCGGCCTGCTGATGATCCCGGTGCTGGTCCTGATCTACCGCACCTTCTGCCGGGACTGGCGGCTGGTGTGGACCGCCGTCTGGATCTTCCAGCTCGCCAACTGGGTGGGCCAGGACTACTTCGCCCCGCAGGGGCTCGCCTACCTGCTGCACCTGACGGTCATCGCGGTGGTGCTGCGGCACTTCGTGCGCCCCGGCTCCGCCGGGCGGCTGCGCGACCGCGGCTTCCTCGACCCGGCGGCCGCCGCCGTGCCGCCGCCCACGAACCACCGGCAGCGCGCCGTCTGCGTCGTGGTCCTCGCCCCGCTGATCGCCGCCGTCAACGCGACGCACCAGCTGACCCCGGTGATGCTCTGCGTCTGCCTGCTCGCGCTCAACCTGACCCGCCGCTACCGCAACGTCGGACTGCTGGCCGTCGCCGTGCTGCTGATGCTGACGTGGGATCTCACCATGGGGCGGCCCCTGTTCACCGAGACGCTCTCCACCCTGAAGGAGTCGATCGGCGAGCTGACCCAGAACTCCCGCGCGGGTTACGCCGGACAGCTCACCGGGCCCGGGCCCGAACTCGCGGGCAGGGCCAACGTGCTGATGGTCCTCGCGATCGTCGTCCTCGCCGGCGCGGCCGTCGTGCTGCGGCGCCGGCTGACCCGCGGCGCGCTGCCGCTGCTGCTGGTCTCCGTCGCCCCCGTGCCGCTGTTCGCCGTCAACGACTACGGCGGCGAAATGCTGTTCCGCGTCTACCTGTTCGGCCTGCCCGGTGCCGCCTTCTTCGCCGCCGCCGCCCTCGTGCCGGCCGCCACGGCCCGCCCGGGCCGGGCGAAGGTCCTGCGGAACAGGGCCGCGGCCGTCGCCCTGCCCGCCGTACTGCTGGTGCTGCTGGCCGGCTTCCTGCCGTCGTACTACGGCAAGGAGAAGATGTACTACACGCCGCCCGAGGAGACCGCGCTGGTCACCCGGGCCCTCGACAGCGCCCCCGACGGCTCGCTGATCCTCGCCACCACCGGCTCCTTCCCGCAGGCGCTGCACCGCTACGACCAGCTGGAGCACTGGTACTTCGCCGAGCAGGAGCTGCCCGAGAACGAGAGGATGCTGAAGGACCCCGCCGGTTACCTCGCCGAGGGGATCCCACCGGGAACCAGGACGTACGTCATCCTCACCCGCACCCAGGACATCTACACCGCCGGAGAGGGTCTGCTGCCGGCCGGCGGCTTCGAGACGCTGCGTACGAAGCTGACCGCCTCGCCGCTCTTCCGGACCGTCGAGAGCCGTCCGTACGGCGTGGTCCTGGAGTACCGGCCGGCCGGCCGCTGAACGACCACAAGGTGATCGCAGTGACGACGAAGGGCAGTCAGGTCAGTCCATGAACACCACCCCGGACTCCGCGGACACCGACAACAGCACCGGGACGGCGAAGGTCCTCGGGCTCACCCCGACACGCCTCAGAGTCCTCGTCGCCGCCTCGGGCTGGCTCGCCCTGGCCACCACCGCCCTGCCCGGCCCCTCGCCGCTGCGCTGGATACCGGTGCTGCTCTTCGTCCTGTTCGGGCCGGGCTGCGCGGCGCTGTACCCGCAGCCCGCCGGGCTGGCCGCCGGCGCCCGGCTGGAGGCCGTCGCGCTCGTCGCGCCGATCAGCCTCTCGCTCGGCGTCCTCACCGCCACCTCGCTGTTCCTGGTGGAGGGCTTCTCGGCCACCGCCTTCCTCGTCCCGCTCGCCGTCTTCACGACGGTCACCGCGGCTCTGCCCGGGCTGCCGCTGCCGGCCGCCCGGCGCGGCGCGGTCGAGCGCGCCGCCCGCCGCCCGACGGGTGGTGGCGGCACATGACGGGCCGGCACCGGTCGGGCGGGCCGCACACACCGCCCGCGACCCACGGAGTGATCGACATGGGGGGCGCCGCGAAGCGCACCTACACGGCCGTCGTCCTGGTCGTGGTGGCCGCACTGCTCGCCGGGCTCGGCATCTGGGCCGGCCGCTCCGAGGACCCGAAGCCGCCCGCCGCCGGCGCCATGCCCGACAACGCGGCCTCCGGCACGCTGCCCACCGGCCCCTGCGCCCCCACGGACACCCTGGTCCCGCGCTGCGGCGCCTGGTGGGGCGCCTACGTGCCGTACGCGGAGAACGGCTCGCTCAAGGACGCCGTGCTCGGCTTCGAGAAGCGGATCGGCCGCAGGCTCGACCTCGTCTACAACTACCACGACATGTCCGGCACCGAACTCGACGGACAACTGCTCACGCCCGACGAGCAGGAGCTCGGCAGGGACCGGCTGCTGATGCTCGCCTGGGAGTCCACCGTGTGGACCGAGCCGCACCACGAGAACTGGACGGAGACCCAGCTCGGCTGGAAGAACATCGCCTCCGGGCGGTACGACGAGGAGATCCTCGACCCGCAGATCCGGCGCATCAAGGCCTACGGCAAACGCGTCTTCCTCTCCTTCGACCAGGAGACCGACGCCCGCATCAAGGAGGGCGCCGGCACCCCGGAGGAGTTCGTCGCGGCCTACCGGCACCTGCACGACCGGTTCCGGGAACTGGGCGCCGACAACGTCGTGTGGGTGTGGACCGTCTCCGGTTACCTCGGCAGCGCGCGGCAGATGAAGGCGCTCTACCCGGGGGACGCGTACGTCGACTGGATCGCCATGGACCAGTACAACTACTACCAGTGTCACGACACGACCGACTGGAAGGACTTCCTGCGCAGCCAGCAGCCCAGTTACGAGTGGCTGCGCGCCAACGTCACCGACGAGAAGCCGGTGATGCTCGCCGAGTTCGCCACCGCGCCCGACGCCGACAACCCGGTGCGCCAGCGCGACTGGTACACGCAGATCCCCGCCGCCGTGAAGAAGCTCCCCGAGGTGAAGGCGCTGGTCCACTGGAACCGGCCGACCTCCGACGAAGCCGCGTGCGACCTCACCGTCGACGACGGCCCCGGTCTGGAGGGGTACCGGGAGGCCGGGAAGAACGGGTACTTCCACCAGCCGGTGCCGACCCGCTGACGGGGCGCGTGCCCGTGGCCGTGACCGGCCGCCGAGGAAGCCGGCGTGCGCCGGGCGGGCGTGCACGAAGTCGGCGGGCCCGGTGCCCCCGGTCGCAGCTCCGCGGCGCGGCCGGGGTGGCCGTCCCGACGGCGGGAAGGGAGCGTTCCTCAGCCCCCGCGGCCCGGCTCGTCCACCCCGCCGGCGGACTCGCCCGCGCCGGACCGGTGGCGTCGCACGATCAGCGCCATCGTGTCGGCCTGCAGCGCCTCGCGCTCGTAGCCGGGGCGGCCGACGAACAGCGTGACCGTGTCGTCGTCCGCCCCCCGCTCGTACGCGGCCCGGCGCGCCCAGCTCGTGCCGTACCCGGCGGTGGCGTTCAGCCGTGCCCAGCGGGTGCCGTAGCCGGGATCCTCCGCGTCCCCGCCGGGGCCGCCCGTGCCGCCCCCGCGCAGGGCGGACCGCAGACCGGGCACACAGCCGACGGCGACCAGGGACATGCTCAGCAGCACCGCCCACCCGGCGCCCGCGATCCCGGCCGGGGCGAACAGCACGGCCGCGCTGCCCAGGACGAGGGTGCACATGGCGCCCTGCACGGCGGCGAGCACGCCGGTGCGGCCCTGGACGCGCAGCACCCCGATGTACAGCTCGACGACGATCCTCGGCAGCGCCCCGACGGCGAGCAGCCGCAGCACCGTGGAGCCGTGCTCGGCGTAGTCCTCGTCGAAGGGGGCGAGGATCTGCGGGGCGAAGACGACCAGGAACAGCACCACCGGCACCAGCAGCAGCGTCATCCGGCGCAGCGCCCCGCGGACGCCGTCGGCGAGACGGCGCGGATCGTGCGAGGCGTGGGCGGTGAGCGAGGAGGCCATGTTGATGGCCATGAACTCCATCGTGCCGCCGACCGTGTACGCCACGTAGAAGAAGCCGTTCTCCGCGGCGCTGAAGCGGACCGCGACCATCACCGGCAGCAGGTTGATCATCGCCAGGCTGAACAGCGCGCCCATGGAGTCCCCGGCCAGGAAGCGGCCCATCTCCCGCACCCCGGGCGGCTCCACGTCGCGGTCGGCGGCGGCCTGGCGCGGGATGAGCCTGCGGAAGATCAGCCAGCCGAGCGGCAGCGTGGAGAAGGCGATGGCCACGGCCCAGGACACGAAGATGCCGAGCACCGGCAGCGCGGAGGCGAAGACGGCCAGGAGGACCAGCTTCCCGACCGAGAACACCGCGTTCCCGGCCGGCACCCACTCGGCCTTGCGCAGCCCGGTCAGCACCCCGTCCTGCAGGGTGAGCAGCGCCCAGGCCACGCACGCGGCGACGAACAGGGCGCCCGCCGCAGGGGTGCCGAGCGGCGCGTACGAGGCACCCCACAGGTCGAGGGTGAGCAGGAAGACCACGGCGGCCACGACCACGACCACCGAACTGGCCACGTACGCACGCCGCACCAGCGTCCCGGTCGCCCGCCCGGCGCGCGGCACGAAGCGGACGACGGCGCCGATCATCGTGGTCGCCGTGATGCTGGCGAGCAGCCGCATCGCGGCGATGGCGGCCGAGCCCTGGCCGACGGCCTCCTCCGAGTAGTAGCGGGCGGCCACGAACCAGAAGCCCAGGCCGAGCACGGCGGAGACGCCGGTGCTGAGCATGAGGAAGTAGGCGTTCTTGAACAGCGAGTCGGAGCCCTGCCCGCCGCCGGACGGCTCGGGGCCGCCGCCCGCGGACGCCGCGGCGGCGTCGTCGTGCACCCGCGTCTCAGCCACGGGACGATCCCGCCCCGTCCGGCGCCCCGGCGGGCCGAGCCCCCGACTCCTCCAGCACCCGAACGACCGCACGGGCGCGCAGCGGGTCCACGGGCAGCGCGTGCCGCGCGAACCAGCGCGCCCCCTCGGGGCTGGGCGAGAGGTCGGTGAACTCCGCGCCCGCGTAGTCGTCCAGCGGCGGATCGTAGAGGTAGCCGACGACGATGCCCCGCCGGGCCAGCGCCCCGATCGCCGCGTCCCGGTCCGCCACGAACAGCGGCACCCGGAACAGCGGCTGCGCCCTCTCCGGCCGCCGGCCGCCGGCCGGGTGCGCCCAGCGGGTCGACAGCAGCAGTTCGGTGCCCGCCCGGCAGCCCGCGAGCACGTCGTCCAGCCGGTCGAGTCTTCGCCCGACGCGCCCGAGCCGGAACCGGCCGGACCGCAGGCGGTAGTCGTGCATGTCGACGCGGACCCAGGGGTCGTGCGCCTCCAGGTCCGGTGCCGAGGCGACCGCCCGGGTCAGCGCCTCCGGCCGCAGCGGCATCCGGATCCCCTCGCGCTCCGTCCTCCCCAGGAGCCGCAGCGTGGCCCAGGCCGCCCGGCGCAGCCGCAGACCGCGCACCGCCGCCTCCGCGTACGGCCGTACGGCGTAGGCGGCCTCGGCCGTGGTCCGGCGCGGCAGCAGCAGGTCGTCGCAGGACTTCGCCAGCGCCTCCCGCAGCCCCGGGTCGGCGACCGAGAGGAACCCGCCGGCCTTGGCGCCGACGTGCTTGGACAGGCTGAACACGGACGCGTCGCCCCAGGTGCCCACGGGCCGCCCGCCCACCTCGCTGCCGATGGCGTGCGCCGCGTCCTCGAACAGCGGGATGCCGAGCGCGTCGCAGCGCTCCCGCAGCCGGGGCGCCGGGTCCGGGTTGCCGTACAGGTTGGTCGTCAGTACGGCGGACAGGGAACCCCACACCTCGTCGGGCACGGCGTCGACGTCGACGGACGCGTCCAGCGGATTCAGCGGCGCCTGCACCGGCCGCAGCCCGGCGGCGAGGACGACGAAGAAGATGACGTCGTCGTTGACCGGCGACATCAGCACCCGGCCGCCCGGCGGGCACCAGTGACGCAGGGCCGCGTACAGCCCGAAACGGCACGACGGTACGTATACGCATTCCCGGCCGAGTCGGCCGCGCATGGTCTCTTCGAGCCGCTCTCTCGGCTGCGCATCGGACCGCGCCGGACCCGGACCGGACTGACCTGTGGTCATCCGCCCCCCTGAGGTGCCGTCGGAACGCCCCCTCCCCGAGGCCTTCCGGCACACGTCCAGAGTCACCCCGTTCGCACCGCTCCGTCAAGATTGCGTTCCGGCCTGTGGACGACTTCCCGCACACGGGTGGTGGCGGAGCGCCACGGCCCCAGGGGCCACTCTCCTCACCGCCCGCGCCGCTGCCGGACCGCTCCCCGCCCGGCAACGCCTGTCCCCGCCGGGCGCCGCCACCTCTTCGGACACTGCCCAAGAGGCGTGTGCCACCCGTAACGTGTGGCACGGCCACGGATCACGTGGCGCACGGCGAGCACGAAAGCGAGGCAGCACCCGATGCCCCCCTTCGATGTCCCCGAGGGCGATCCCTTCGGCCCGCACAACCTCCCGTACGGCGTGTTCTCGATCCGCGGCGCGCAGGAGCGGACGGTGGGCGTCCGGCTCGGCGACCACGTCCTGGACGCGGGCGCGGCGGCCCACGCGCTCGGCTCGCCGTACGCGTCCCTGCTGGCCCGGCCCACCCTGAACCCGCTGCTGGCGGCCGGCCGCACCGCCTGGTCGGACGTGCGGCGCGCGCTGACGGCCTGGGTGACGGTCCCGTCCCACCGGGAGGCCCTGGAGCCCCTGTTCCACCCCCTGTCGTCGGTGACCCTGCACCTGCCCTTCGAGGTGGCGGACTACGTCGACTTCTACGCCTCCGAGAACCACGCCCGCAACGTCGGCCGGATCTTCCGCCCCGACGCCGAGGACTCCCTCACCCCGAACTGGAAGCATCTGCCGATCGGTTACCACGGCCGCGCCGGCACGGTCGTCGTGTCCGGCACGGACGTCGTACGGCCCTCCGGGCAGCGCAAGGCCCCCACCGACGCCGCTCCCGTCTTCGGCCCGTCCGTCCGCCTCGACATCGAGGCCGAGGTCGGCTTCGTCGTGGGCACGCCGTCCGAACAGGGCCACCCGGTGGCGCTCGGCGACTTCCGCGAGCACGTCTTCGGGCTGTGCCTGCTCAACGACTGGTCCGCGCGGGACGTCCAGGCCTGGGAGTACGTCCCCCTCGGCCCGTTCCTCGGCAAGTCCTTCGCCACCTCGGTGTCGGCCTGGATCACGCCGCTGGACGCCCTGGAGGAGGCCCGGGTGGCCCCGCCGGAGCGCACCCACGCGCTGCTGCCCTACCTGGACGACGCCGGGGAGGAGCCGGGCGGTTACGACCTGCGGATCTCGGTCGCGGTCAACGGGCACGTGGTCTCCGAGCCGCCCTTCTCCACCATGTACTGGACCGCCGCCCAGCAGCTGGCCCACATGACCGTCAACGGCGCCTGTCTGCGCACCGGTGACCTCTACGGCTCGGGCACGGTGAGCGGGCCCGCCGAGCGGGAGCGCGGGTCGCTGCTGGAACTGACCTGGAACGGCCGCGATCCGCTGGAACTCCCCGACGGCAAACGGACGTTCCTGGAGGACGGGGACGTGGTGACCCTGTCGGCGTGGGCGCCGGGCCCGGGTGGCCTGCGGGTGGGGCTCGGGGAGGTGACCGGACGGGTGGTCGGCCGGTGACCGTCCGCGGGGGCGGGCCGGGGCGGCCGTCTCGCCCCCGCCCGTACGGGAACCCGATGTCCGTCGGCACCTGACTCGCACCGCCCGTCCCCGTCATACTGGCGTCGGGCGGTGTGCGCGGCACGCCCGCCCTCCAGGACGGCTCGGACCCGTGGCACGCCCCGGACCGGGCACGGACCTGAGCCGCAGCACCGCCGCACAGCACCAGCACACCGCCGTACACCACCACAGCACCACAGCCAGAGCCGCCTTTCCGACCAGGATCCGGAGCCCGTGGCATGACCGTCTGCCTGCTCCTGCTGTTCGCCGTCGCCGTGACCGCCGCCGTGCCGGTACCGCGCGCGCTGACCCGCTCCGCGTGGCCCGAACGGGACCCCGTCGTCGCGCTGTGGGTGTGGCAGTGCCTGGTCGCCACCGTCCTGCTGTGCTGCCTGACGTCCCTCGTCCTCGGTGCCGCCGCCGTCTTCGGCACCGTGCGCGCCCAGTTGTTCGCCCCTGCGCCGCCGGCGGTGACCGCCGCCTACGACCTCTCCGCCGGTCCGGTCTGGGCGGCCGTCCTCACCCTGCTGCTGGCCGGCGGCGCCGCCTGGACGACCGCGATGCTCGCCCGCGAGCTCGTCGAGGCCCGCCGGCGCCGCGCCCGGTCCCGCGCGCACCTGCGCGAACGCGCCCCCGACCTGCCCGCCGGCCTCCCCCGGGCCCGCGGTCCGCTCCTGGTTCTGGAGGACGAGTACCCGGACGCCTGGTGGATGCCCGGCAGCCCGCCCCAGCTGATCGTCACCACCGGTGCCCTGCACCGCCTCACCGACCATCAGCTCGACGCCGTGCTCACCCACGAGCGCGGTCACGCCCGGGCCCGGCACGACTGGCTGCTGCACCTGTCCACCGCCCTGGCCACCGGCTTCCCCCGGGTCCCGCTCTTCTCCCACTTCTGCGACCAGACCCACCGCCTGGTCGAACTCGCCGCCGACGACACCGCCTCCCGCCGCTGCGGCCACCTGACCACGGCGCTGGCCCTGATCGAGCTCAACCAGCACCGAGGCGTCCTGTCCTGCGCCTCCAGCCACCGCCTCCTGGGCGAACGGGTCGACCGCCTCCTGGAACCCCCGCCCCGCCTCTCCCCCCGCGACCGCGCCCTGACCACGGCGACAGCCGCCCTGGTCCCCCTCCTCCCCCTCCTGATCACCTTCGCCCCGGGCCTGACGGCGCTGACCTGACCACGGCCGCGACCGCCTCAGCCGCGGGCGAAGCCCCATGACCGCGGGCAGAGTCGTGCCTCCCCCGGTGCCTGAACGGCCTGGGAGGTGCCCCCAGGGGCGGCACGGGTGGGCGCTGGGGGTTACCCCCTCTGGGGGAGGAGGCACCCCGCTACGCCGGGCCACACACCCCAACCCCGCCCGGCGCCGACGCCGCGCGCCGGCACCCCGGACCACCACAGCCACCTCCCATCCGCCCCGGTGGCACATCTCCCCCACCTGCCAAGAAACCCCAGCTCACCCCCACCCCCGGCGGCGCCCCCGGTGGCGCAACAATCCAGCAACACCGCCAACCCCACCGGATAGGTATGGTTCCCGCCATGCCCCCCACCGACCGCATCCGCGACCACGCCGGCCAGGGCGCGACCACCGTCGCCGCCCACCGCGCGCGGCGCCGGCTGCGCGCCGATCGGGCCCGCCAACTCGCCGATCTGCTCCGCCGCCAGATCCTCACGGAGGCCTTCCCCGACGCCACGCTCCCCCACGAGGACGCCCTCGCCACCGAGTACGGCGCCTCCCGCAACACCGTCCGCGAGGCACTGGGCCTGCTCCGCGCCGAAGGCCTCGTCGCCCGCCAGCCCGGCGTCGGCACCGTGATCGTGGCCCGCAAGTACGCCCACGGCCTGGACCGTCTGATGGGTCTCGCCGAGACCCTGCACGAACACGGCCGAGTCACCAACGAGGTCCGCACGACGGTCCCGGTCCGCGCCCCCGCCCCGGTCGCCGAACGCCTTCACGTCCCACCCGGCACCGACGTCCTCTACATCGAGCGCCTGCGCCGCCTGAACGGCATCCCGCTCTCCCTCGACCTCACCTACCTGCCCCTCGACATCGGCACCACCCTGCTCGGCGCCGACCTGGAGAACACCGACGTCTTCCGCCTCCTGGAGTCCGTCACCGGCCGGCCGCTGGGCCACGCCGAGATCACCCTGGAGGCGGTCACCGCGGACGCGCACTGTTCCGCCGTGCTCGAGGCCCCGCGCGGCACCGCGGTCCTCATGCTGGAACGCCTCACCCACCTCGCGGACGGCCGCCCCGTCGACCTGGAGTTCATCCGCTTCCGCGGTGACCGCATCGCGATGAGCGGCCTCCTGCACCGGTCCCGGTAACCACCTCCGGCAACCACCCTCCTTCGCGCACACTCCCTGGAGACAGCCATGCCCTTGGCGCCCCAGCGGGCCGACGTGCCCGTGACCATCGACGAGTCGAAGTGCATCGACGGCTGCACGCTCTGCGTGGACATGTGCCCGCTGGACTCCCTCGCCATCGACGAGAGCAACGGCAAGGCGTACATGCACGTCGACGAGTGCTGGTACTGCGGTCCGTGCGCCGCCCGCTGCCCCACCGGGGCCGTCACGGTCAACATGCCCTACCTGCTCCGGTGAGAGGCCGACTCGAATGAAACCCGAACGCTCCGCCGTCCTGGCCACCGCGGCCGCCGCCGCCCTGCTCCTCCCCCTCACCGCCTGCGGCGGCAGCGCGTCGGCCGACGGCGACGACTCGACGGTCACCGTGACCGTCGGCTACCAGTCCCGCACGATCAACACGGTCACGGCCGGCACCCTCCTGCGCTCCCTCGGCTACTTCGAGAAGCAGCTCGCCGCCCTCGGCGACGGCGTCACCTACAAGGTGAACTGGCAGGACTACGCGACCGGCGCCCCCATCACCGCGCAGATGACCGCCGGGAAGATCGACATCGGCTCGATGGGCGACTTCCCGCTGCTCATCAACGCGGCCCGCGGCAAGCAGCTCGGCAAGCCGACCCGTCTGGTCTCGGTCACCGGCTACAACCTCCGCGGCGGCCTCAACACCATCGTCACCGCACCCGACTCCTCGCTCACCTCCCTGGAGGACCTCAAGGGCAAGAAGGTCTCCACCAGCGTCGGCTCGGCCGCCGACGGCACCCTCGTACGCGCGCTCCAGCGGGCCGGACTCGACCCGGACGAGGACATCGAGAAGCTCAACCAGCAACCGGCCGTGGGCGTGTCCGCCCTGGCCGCGGGCAGCGCGGACGCCCTGTCGCAGTTCGTCGCCTGGCCCGGCCTGCTCGCCCAGCAGGGCAAGGCGAAGGCGTTGTACGACGGTGCGCAGCTGAACCTTCCCACCTTCCACGGGGTCACCGCTCGCGAGGACTTCGCGAAGAAGCGCCCGGCCGTGCTGGAAGCCTTCCTGAGGGCCCAGACGCAGGCGACCGACTACCTGAACGCGCACCCGGTGGACGCCGCCGAGTCGGTCGCGAAGGCCACCGGCCTGCCCGCCGAGGCCGTCTACCTCTACAACGGCGCCCAGGGCATCGCCACCTTCGACCCGGCGATCAGGCCCCAGCTCGTCGCGGCCCTGAAGGAGGACGTGTCGGTCCTCAAGGACGCGAAGCTGACCGGCGACGTGGACGTGGACGCCTTCGTCGACGACCGGTACGTGCGCAAGGCGCTCGGTCCGGCGCGGTACGCCGAACGGCTCTCCGCCACGCCCCCGGAGCCGGCCGGCGAGGTCTGGCCCGAGGGTGCGCGGAAGACCGTCCCCTTCACCTCCCCCGCCGCCCTGCTGCGGCACGTCGCCGCGCACCGCGACGGCGTCCGGGCCGCCTACGTCCCCGACACCACCACCGGCACCCTCTGGTTCGCCGACCGGTCGGTGTGGGTGGCCGACGGCGACGAGCTGCTGCCCTTCGTCGCACCGGCGACCGCCGAGGCGTACCTCGCCGGGCACGGCGGGGCACGCGTCGTCACGTACGCCGAGGCACTGGAGCGAGCGTCGTGACCCGGTACGCGCTGCGCGTCGCCTCGCTCGCCGTCGCCCTCGGCCTGTGGCAGCTGCTGACCGGCCGGGACATCGATCTCTGGCTGCGCTTCTCGCAGTTCCCCACCGTCACCGACGTGGCCCGCACCTTCGCCGACCGGCTGGCCGGACCCGACTACTGGACGGACCTCACCGACAGTCTCACCCGCATCCTCACCGGCTTCCTGCTCGCCGCCGTCCTGGGCGTGGCCACTGGCGTGCTCGTGGCCCGTTCGCGGCTCGCCGAGGACCTCCTCGGCCCGCTGCTGGAGGTGATCCGCCCGGTACCGGCCATCGCGCTGGTCCCCGTCGCGATCCTCCTCTTCCCCTCCAACGAGCAGGGCATCGTCTTCATCACCTGCACCGCCGCGTTCTTCCCGGTCCTGGTCTCCACCCGGCACGCGGTCCGCGCGCTGACCCCCGTATGGGAGGAGGCGGTGCGCACCATGGGCGGCGGCCGGTGGCGGGTGCTCGGTTCGGTCGTCCTGCCGGGCGCGCTGCCCGGCGTGTTCGGCGGCCTGTCGGTCGGGATCGGCGTGTCGTGGATCTGCGTGATCTCCGCCGAGATGATCTCCGGCCAGTACGGCGTCGGGTACCGCACCTGGCAGGACTACACCGTCGTCGACTACCCGGGCGTGTTCGTCGGCATGGTCACCATCGGAGTGCTGGGCTGGCTGACCTCCACGGGCGTGGAACTGCTGGGCCGCCGCCTGACCCGCTGGCTGCCGCGCGCCTCGTACGGCCCCGGCACCGTTCGCCCCACGGCCACGCGGCCCGGCACGGCCGCACCCTCCGCCCGCACCGCCGTACGCAAGAGCGCCGACCCCGAGGAGGCACATGATGAGCACCTCGTCCGAGACTGAGACCCGTCCGGCGGCCGCCCCGCGGACCTGCCCGCATGGCACGCGTCTCACCCTGCGCGACACCGTCCTCGGCCGCCCGGACGCCCCCGCGCTGACCGGTGTGGACGTGGATGTCCGCCCCGGTGAGGTCCTCACCGTGGTCGGCCCGTCGGGCTGCGGCAAGTCGACGCTGCTGCGCACCCTGGCCGGGCTGCTGCCCCCGCTGGCCGGAACCGTCGAGCAGGACGGCCGGCGCATCGACGGGCCGGGGGCGGACCGCGCGCTGGTCTTCCAGGAGGACGCCCTCCTGCCCTGGCGCTCGCTGCGCGCCAACGTCGAACTCCCCCTCGCCATCCGGGGCCTGCCCCGCGTCGAACGCCGGGAGCAGGCGGCGTCCTGGCTGGAGCGGGTGGGACTCGCCGCGCACGCCCGGCAGTTGCCGCACCGCGTCTCCGGGGGCCAGCGCCAACGCGCCCAGTTGGCCAGGGCCCTCGCCGCGCGTCCCCGTGCCGTCCTGATGGACGAGCCCTTCGGCGCCCTCGACGCCCAGACCCGCGCCGGCATGCAGGACCTGCTGGTCGAGGTGCTGCGCGGCACGGGCGCGACCGTCGTCTTCGTCACCCACGACGTGGACGAGGCGCTGTTCCTCGGCGACCGCGTCGCCCTGCTCGGCTCCGGCCGGCTCACCGCCGTACGCGACGTGCCCCGGCCCCGGGACCGCACCGCGCACGACGACCCGGCCCGCGTGGCGCTGCGGCGCGACGTCCTGACCTCCCTCGGCACCTGAAAGGCACTCTGGTGAAGATCCCCGCCCTCACCGACGCCGAAGAACTCTCCTGCGACGTCCTCGTCATCGGCGGCGGCACCGCCGGCACCATGGCCGCGCTGACCGCCGCCGAACACGGCGCCGACGTCCTGCTGCTGGAGAAGGCCCACGTCCGCCACTCCGGCGCCCTCGCCATGGGCATGGACGGCGTCAACAACGCCGTGATCCCCGGCCGTGCCGAACCCGACGACTACGTCGCCGAGATCACCCGCGCCAACGACGGCATCGTCGACCAGTCCACCGTCCGCCAGACCGCCACGCGCGGCTTCGCCATGGTCCGGCGACTGGAGTCGTACGGGGTCAAGTTCGAGAAGGACGAGCACGGCGACTACGCCGTCCGCCAGGTGCACCGCTCCGGCTCCTACGTGCTGCCGATGCCGGAGGGCAAGGACGTCAAGAAGGTCCTCTACCGGCAGCTCCGGCGCCGCGAGATGCGGGAGCGGATCCGCATCGAGAACCGCGTGATGCCGGTGCGGGTCCTGACCGCGGAGGGCCGGGCGGTGGGCGCGGCGGGCTTCAACACCCGTACGGGACAGTTCGTGACCGTCCGCGCGGGAGCCGTGGTCCTGGCGACCGGCGCCGCCGGCCGGCTCGGCCTGCCCGCCTCCGGCTACCTCTACGGCACCTATGAGAACCCCACCAACGCGGGCGACGGCTACGCCATGGCCTACCACGCGGGCGCCGAGCTGACCGGCATCGAGTGCTTCCAGATCAACCCTCTGATCAAGGACTACAACGGCCCCGCCTGCGCCTACGTCGCCAACCCCTTCGGCGGCTACCAGGTCAACCGGCACGGCGAGCGCTTCGTCGACTCCGACTACTGGTCGGGCCAGATGATGGCCGAGTTCGCGGCGGAGGTCGCCAGCGACCGCGGCCCGGTGTACCTGAAGCTCAGCCACCTCCCGGAGGAGTCGGTCGCCGCCCTGGAGTCGATCCTGCACTCCACCGAACGCCCGACCCGCGGCACCTTCCACGCGGGCCGCGGCCACGACTACCGCACCCACGACGTCGAGATGCACATCTCCGAGATCGGCCTGTGCGGCGGCCACTCCGCCTCCGGCGTCCGCGTCGACGACCACGCCCGCACCACCGTCCCCCGCCTCTACGCCGCCGGCGACCTGGCCTGCGTGCCGCACAACTACATGATCGGCGCGTTCGTCTTCGGCGACCTGGCGGGCGCCGACGCCGCCCGGTACTCGGCGTACACGGGCGAGCTTCCCGCCGACCAGGTGCGCGAGGCCCACGAATTGGTCTACCGCCCGCTGCGCAACCCCGACGGCCCGCCGCAGCCCCAGGTCGAGTACAAGCTGCGCCGCTTCGTGAACGACTACGTGGCCCCGCCGAAGTCCGGGGCGCGGCTGTCGCTCGCCCTGGAGGCGTTCGAGCGGATGCGCGCGGACATCGCGACGATGGGCGCGCGCACTCCGCACGAGCTGATGCGCTGCGCCGAGGTCACCTTCATCCGCGACTGCGCGGAGATGGCCGCCCGGGCCTCCCTGGCCCGCACGGAGTCCCGCTGGGGCCTCTACCACGAGCGCGTCGACATCCCCGAACGCGACGACGCCTCCTGGTTCCACCACCTCGATCTGCACAAGTCCCCCTCCGGTGCGATGGAGTTCACGGCCCGCCCCGTTGCTCCCTATCTGGTGCCGGTCGACGAGTTCACGCCGGTCGGCGGCTCCTCCCGGCACCTCGGCGAGGTGCACCCGGAGCAGGTGGCGACGGCCGGCGCCCGCGACGCCGCGCCCCGTGCCACGGGAGCACTGCCCACGGTGGCCCCCGGCGACGGCGGCCACGCGACCGCCGAACCGGCCACGACGGCCTCGCCCCGGCTGCTGGAGCTGCTGGCCCTGGCCGAGAACGAGCCCGAACTCGCCGCCCTGCGGCCTTACCTGTCCGACGCCGAGCCCGCCGTCCGGCGCACCGCCGTCACCGTGCTGACCGAGACCGTGCCCGCCGGCACCGGTCCGGCGCTCGCCGCCGCCCTGTCCGATCCGGACGGCGAGGTACGCGCCGCCGCCGCGGCCTCGCTGCGCGAACTGGCCGAGACGCTGACACCCGAACCGGCGCTGGGCGAGCCCCTCGTCCGGGCGCTGGACCGGTCCGACCCCGTGGTCCGCGCCACCGCGCTCGACCTGCTGCGCATCCTGCGGCTGGGCGACCCCGGCATCTTCACCGAGGCCCTCGGCGATCCGGACACCTCGGTGCGCATCGAGGCCGTACGCGGGCTGGTCTCCCTGGACGCCGCGGAGTCACTCTCCGCGGTTGCCGAGGACCCGTCCCGCGAGGTCCGGGTCGCCGTCGCCAAGGCGCTGGGCACGCTGCGGGCGGTGCCCCGCACCGGCGGCGCCCACGACCGGCTCACCGAGGACCCCGACGCCCTGGTCCGCGGCGCGGCCTTCGCGGCGCTGGCGGAGACGGGCTGCCCCGCCCCGCTGGCGGCACGGGCGGTCGCCGCACTGTCCGATCCCGCCTGGCAGGTCCGGGCGGGCGCGGCCACGGCGCTGTCCGCCGCCGTGTCCGACGCCGCGGTCCCCGTCCTCGCCAAGGTCCTCGCCGATCCGAACGCCGATGTCCGCAAGGCGGCCGTCCTGGCCCTGACCCGGCACACGGCCACCACCGAGGACGCCAGGACGGCGCTCGCGACCGTCACGAGCGACACGGACGCCGACGTGAGGGCCTACGCGACCCGGGCACTGTGACGCCGTGGACGCGAAGGCCCTGCGGGTGAGTCCCTATATCCAGTCGTCGGGCTCGGGCTCGTGGTCATGCTCGGGTTCGTGCTCGGGCCAGTCGTCGGCGCCGGACCGCGCACCGGAACCCGTGCCCGGTCCGGCCGATGGAGCCGGCGCAGTGTCGGCGACCGGTCCGTCCGGTCCGGCCAGTCCCGCCAGCACCTCGACCACACCCTCCCCGTACGTCGCCAGCTTCTTCTCGCCGACCCCGCTGATGCCTCCGAGCTGCCCGACCGAGGTCGGCCAGACGGTGGCGATCTCCCGGAGCGTGGCGTCGTGGAAGATGACGTACGCCGGGACGCCCTGCTCGCGGGCCTGCTCCGCCCGCCAGGCGCGCAGCGCCTCGAACGCGGGCAGCAGCTCCTCGGGCAGCTCGGCCGCGGGGGCCTTGGCCTTGCGGTCGCCGCGCCCGCCGCCCGCCGACCTGGCCGTGGCCGGCTTCTTGGGCTCCTTGCGCAGCGGCACCTCGCGCTCCCGCCGCAGCACCGCCCCGCTGGCCTCGGTCAGCACCAGCGTGCCGTACTCGCCCTCGACCGCGAGCAGCCCCTGGGCCAGCAGCTGGCGGGTGACGCCCCGCCACTCGGCCTCGGACAGTTCCTCGCCGATGCCGAACACGGAGAGCTGGTCGTGGTCGAACTGGATCACCTTCGCCGTGCGCTTGCCCAGGAGAATGTCGATGATCTGCCCGGCGCCGAACTTCTGGCCGCGCTCCCGCTTCAGCCGCACCACGGTCGACAGCACCTTCTGCGCCGCCACCGTGCCGTCCCAGGTCTCGGGCGGGGTGAGGCAGGTGTCGCAGTTGCCGCAGCCGGCCGGGTCCGGGTCCTGCCCGAAGTAGGCGAGGAGCTGGCCGCGGCGGCACCGGACGGTCTCGCACAGGGCGAGCATCGCGTCCAGGTGGGACTGGGCGCGGCGGCGGAACGCCTCGTCGCCCTCACCGGACTGGATCAGCTTGCGCTGCTGGATGACGTCGTTGAGCCCGTACGCCATCCAGGCGGTCGACGGCAGTCCGTCCCGCCCGGCGCGCCCGGTCTCCTGGTAGTAGCCCTCGATCGACTTGGGCAGGTCCAGGTGGGCGACGAAACGGACGTCCGGCTTGTCGATGCCCATGCCGAAGGCGATGGTCGCCACGACCACCAGGCCCTCCTCGCGCAGGAACCTCGACTGGTGCGCCGCGCGGGTGCCCGCGTCCAGGCCCGCGTGGTACGGCACGGCCTCGACGCCGTTGCGCGACAGGAACTCGGCGGTCTTCTCGACGGAGTTGCGCGAGAGGCAGTAGACGATGCCCGCGTCCCCGGGGTGCTCCTCGCGCAGGAAGCTCAGCAGCTGCTTCCTGGGGTCGGTCTTCGGCACGATCCGGTACTGGATGTTGGGCCGGTCGAAGCTGGCCACGAAGTGCCGCGCCGCCGGCATGTTCAGCCGCTCGGTGATCTCGCGGTGGGTGGCGTGGGTGGCCGTCGCCGTGAGCGCGAGCCGGGGCACGTCCGGCCAGCGCTCGCCGAGCAGGGACAGCGCCAGGTAGTCGGGGCGGAAGTCGTGGCCCCACTGGGAGACGCAGTGCGCCTCGTCGATGGCGAAGAGGGAGATCTTGCCGCGGGACAGGAGATCGAGGGTGGACTCCAGCCGCAGGCGCTCGGGGGCCAGGTACAGCAGGTCCAGCTCGCCGGCGAGGAACTCGGCCTCCACCACGCGCCGCTCGTCGAAGTCCTGCGTGGAGTTCATGAACCCGGCGCGCACGCCGAGCGCCCGCAGCGCGTCGACCTGGTCCTGCATCAGCGCGATCAGCGGCGAGACCACGATGCCCGTGCCGGGCCTGACCAGGGACGGGATCTGGTAGCACAGCGACTTGCCGCCGCCGGTGGGCATGAGAACGACGGCGTCGCCGCCCGCCACCACGTGGTCGACGACCGCCTCCTGCTCGCCGCGGAAGGCCTCGTACCCGAAGACCCGGTGCAGCGTGGCCAGCGTCTCGCTGTCCAGCCGCCTGGTCTCTGCCGTCTCTGCCGTCTCTGTCATCTCGTCGATCACGCCCATCGTCCCGTCCCCCGTATGTCCTGTCGCGCCCGTCCTGTCCCGACCACTGCCTCAACGATAGGGGCCCGCGCCGACAGCCCCGGAGTTGTCCACAGGCTGTCCGACGTGACCCGCGTCAAGGACACGGCGATCGTTCACACGTTCGCGGGAGACCCGTCCGTTTCCGGCGGATAGTCTGATTGCACCCGCGAGACTCCGTCCCATGGGAGCACTGATGAGCGTCGCACCGAAGGCGTCCACACCCGCCTGGCCGGTCCCGCCCGAGGGCGGCTGGACCGCGGACGACCTGGACCGGCTTCCGGACCTGCCTCCGCACACGGAGCTGATCGACGGGAGCCTGGTCTTCGTGAGTCCGCAGACCCTTTTCCACTCACGCGCTGTGAGCTTCTTCGAATGGCAGCTTCAGTCCCTCGCGCCGGCGGAGTTCGAGGTCATCCGCGAGTTCACCATCGACATCGACCGGCAGAACCGGCCCGAGCCTGATGTCATCGTCGTGCGGGGCGACGTGGTCGACGACCCGGAGCAGACACGCTATCCCGCCGAGGCCGTCACCCTGGCCATCGAGGTCGTCTCCGCCGAGTCCGTCTCCCGCGACCGCGAGACCAAGCCCCTCAAGTACGCCCGGGCCGGCATCGCCCACTACTGGCGGGTGGAGAACGAGAAGGGCCTCGCCGTCGTCCACGCCTTCGAACTGGAGCCCACCACCGGCGCCTACACCAGCGTCGGCATCTTCCGCGAACGCATGAAGGTGAGCACGCCCTTCCCGATGGACCTGGACCTGACCGCCATCAAACCGCGCCGCGGCGGCGAGTAGCCCCAGCGCACACGGCTGTGGTCCGGCACCCCTGCGAAGAGGTGCCGGACCACAGCCGTAAAGGCACAAACGCAGCCTCAGCGCACGAACACCCCCGCCTGTCCCGCCAGGTCCAGGAAGTACTGCGGCGCCACGCCGAGCACCACCGTGACCGCCACGCCGACGCCGATCGCCGTCATGGTCAGCGGGGACGGCACCGCGACCGTCGGGCCCTCCGGCCGCGGCTCGCTGAAGAACATCAGCACGATCACGCGGATGTAGAAGAACGCCGCGATCGCCGACGAGATCACGCCGACCACGACCAGCGGGGCCGCGCCGCCCTCCGCCGCCGCCTTGAACACGGCGAACTTGCCCGCGAACCCGGAGGTCAGCGGGATGCCCGCGAAGGCCAGCAGGAACACCGCGAACACGGCCGCCGCCAGCGGCGACCTGCGCCCGAGCCCGGCCCACTTCGACAGGTGGGTCGCCTCGCCGCCCGCGTCGCGCACCAGCGTGACCACCGCGAAGGCGCCGATCGTCACGAAGGAGTACGCGGCCAGGTAGAAGAGGACCGACGAGACGCCGTCCGGCGTGGTCGCGATGACACCCGCGAGGATGAAGCCCGCGTGCGCGATCGACGAGTACGCCAGCAGCCGCTTGATGTCCGTCTGCGTGATCGCGACGATCGCGCCGCCCAGCATGGTGACGATCGCCACCGCCCACATCACCGGCCGCCAGTCCCAGCGCAGGCCGGGCAGGACGACGTAGAGGATGCGCAGCAGGGCGCCGAAGGCCGCGACCTTGGTCGCCGCCGCCATGAAACCGGTGACCGGCGTCGGCGCGCCCTGGTACACGTCCGGCGTCCACATGTGGAACGGCACCGCGCCCACCTTGAACAGCAGGCCCATGACGATCAGCGCGGAGCCGACGAGCAGCAGCGCGTCGTTGCCCATGGTGTCCGCGAGCGCCGGGGTGACGTTCTGGACGGTGCCGTCGACGACCTGCGCGATCGTGCCGTACGACATCGAACCCGCGTAGCCGTAGAGCAGGGCGATGCCGAACAGGGTGAACGCGGAGGCGAACGCGCCGAGCAGGAAGTACTTGACCGCCGCCTCCTGCGACATCAGCCGCTTGCGCCGGGCCAGCGCGCACAGCAGGTACAGCGGGAGGGAGAAGACCTCCAGGGCGACGAAGAGCGTCAGCAGGTCGTTGGCCGCCGGGAAGACCAGCATGCCGGCGACGGCGAAGAGCAGCAGCGGGAACACCTCGGTGGTGGTGAACCCGGCCTTCACCGCCTTCTGCTCGCTCTCGCTGCCCGGCACGGACGCGGCCTGCGCGGCGAAGGAGTCGACGCGGTTGCCGTGCGTCTCCGGGTCGAGCCGCCGCTCGGCGAAGGTGAACACGCCGACCAGCGCCGCCAGCAGGATCGTGCCCTGCAGGAAGAGGGCCGGTCCGTCCACGGCGATGGCGCCCATCGCCGCGATGCCCGCCTTGGTCGTGCCGTATCCGCGCGCCGCGAGCGCGACGACCGCGGCGAAGGCGGCGACGAGCGCGACGACGGACACGAACGTCTGGACGTAGTAGCGGGACCTGCGCGGCACGAAGGCCTCGACCAGGATCCCGACGATCGCCGCGCCGATGACGATGAGCGTGGGCGCGAGCTGCCCGTACTCGATCTTCGGTGCGTCGATCTTCGCGATCGGGTCGGCCGCCGTTGCCGCCGTTGTCCACAGGTCGTGGACGGCTGATGCGCTCACTTGGCCGCCTCCACCTCGGGCTGGGGGTCCTTCTTGTGTACGTCGGACATGGTCTGCCGCACCGCCGGGTCGATGATGTCCGTGACGGGCTTCGGGTAGACGCCCAGGAAGATCAGCAGCGCCACCAGCGGCGCCACGACCACCAGCTCCCGCACCCGCAGGTCGGGCAGGGCCGTCACCCCGGGCTTCACCGGCCCGGTCATCGTCCGCTGGTAGAGGACGAGGGTGTAGAGCGCGGCGAGGACGATGCCGAAGGTGGCGATGATGCCGATCACCGGGTAGCGCGTGAACGTCCCCACCAGCACCAGGAACTCGCTGACGAAGGGCGCGAGGCCCGGCAGGGACAGGGTGGCCAGGCCGCCGATCAGGAACGTGCCGGCGAGTACCGGGGCCACCTTCTGCACACCGCCGTAGTCGGCGATGAGCCGCGAGCCGCGCCGGGAGATCAGGAATCCGGCGATCAGCATCAGCACGGCGGTCGAGATGCCGTGGTTGACCATGTAGAGGGTGGCGCCGGACTGGCCCTGGCTGGTCATCGCGAAGATGCCCATGATGATGAAGCCGAAGTGCGAGATCGACGCGTAGGCGATCAGGCGCTTGATGTCACGCTGGCCGACCGCGAGCAGCGCTCCGTAGATGATGCTGATCACCGCCAGGACGAGGATCGCGGGCGTCGCCCACGTGCTCGCCTCCGGGAACAGCTGGAGGCAGAAGCGGAGCATCGCGAAGGTGCCCACCTTGTCGACCACCGCCGTGATGAGCACGGCGACCGGCGCGGTGGCCTCCCCCATCGCGTTGGGCAGCCAGGTGTGCAGCGGCCACAGCGGCGCCTTCACCGCGAAGGCGAAGAAGAAGCCGAGGAACAGCCAGCGCTCGGTGCTGGTCGCCATGGACAGCGAGCCGTCGGCCCGCGCCTCGGCGATCTCGGTGAGGGAGAAGTTCCCGGCGACCACGTACAGCCCGATCACCGCGGCCAGCATGATCAGACCGCCGGCCAGGTTGTAGAGGAGGAACTTCACCGCCGCGTACGACCGCTGCGTCGCCGCCGTCTGCTCGCCGTGCTCGTGGGCCCGGTCCCCGAAGCCGCCGATCAGGAAGTACAGCGGGATCAGCATGGCTTCGAAGAAGATGTAGAAGAGGAAGACGTCGGTGGCCTCGAAGGAGATGATCACCATCGCCTCGACGGCGAGGATCAGGGCGAAGAAGCCCTGCGTCGGCCGCCACCGGCTGCTGCCGGTCTCCAGCGGATCGGCGTCGTGCCAGCCGGCGAGGACGATGAACGGGATCAGCAGGGCGGTCAGCGCGATCAGCGCCACCGCGATGCCGTCCACGCCCAGCTCGTAGCGGACGCCGAAGTCCGCGATCCAGGAGTGGGACTCGGTGAGCTGGTAGCGGTCGCCGCCCGGGTCGAAGCGGACCAGGACCACGATCGCCAGGACCAGTGTGGCCAGCGAGAACAGCAGCGCCAGCCATTTGGCCACGGTGCGCTTCGCGGCCGGCACGGCGGCCGTGGCGACGGCCCCGACGGCCGGGAGCACCGCCGTCGCTGTCAGCAGGGGAAAGGACATCGGTATCAGACCGCCCTCATCAGCAGGGTCGCGGCGACGAGGACCGCCGCACCGCCGAACATCGAGACCGCGTAACTGCGCGCGAACCCGTTCTGCAGCTTGCGCATCCGCCCGGACAGGCCGCCGACCGAGGCCGCCGTGCCGTTGACGACCCCGTCGACCAGCGTGTGGTCGACGTAGACCAGCGAGCGCGTGAGGTGCTCGCCGCCGCGGACCAGGACGACGTGGTTGAAGTCGTCCTGGAGCAGGTCGCGCCGGGCGGCCCGGGTGAGCAGCGACCCGCGCGGGGCGACGGCCGGGACCGGACGCCGGCCGTACTGCGCCCAGGCGATCGCGACGCCGATGACCATGCAGGCCACGGTCGCCCCGGTGACCACCCCGGCACTGATCGGCGCGTGGCCGTGCTTGTGCCCGGTGACGGGCTCGAGCCAGTCCAGGAAGCGGTCGCCGATGCTGAAGAACGCACCGCCGAACACCGACCCGACGGCCAGCACGATCATCGGGATCGTCATGATCTTCGGGGACTCGTGCGGGTGCGGGGGCGCGTACTCGCCACGTGTCTCGGCGGCCGGCTCCACGTCCGGCCGGGCCGGGGACGGCGTCGGGGCCTCGCGCCAGCGCTCCTCACCGAAGAACGTCATCAGCATCACGCGCGTCATGTAGAACGCGGTGATGGCCGCGCCCAGCAGGGCGCAGGCGCCGAGGATCCAGCCCTCGGTGCCGCCCTTGGCGAACGCCGCCTCGATGATCTTGTCCTTGGAGAAGAAGCCGGACAGGCCCGGGAAGCCGATGATGGCGAGATAGCCGAGGCCGAAGGTGACGAAGGTGACCGGCATGTACTTCCGCAGGCCGCCGTAGCGGCGCATGTCGACCTCGTCGTTCATGCCGTGCATGACCGAACCGGCGCCGAGGAACAGCCCGGCCTTGAAGAAGCCGTGCGTCACCAGGTGCATGATCGCGAAGACGTAGCCGATGGGGCCGAGACCCGCGGCGAGCACCATGTAGCCGATCTGCGACATGGTCGAGCCGGCCAGCGCCTTCTTGATGTCGTCCTTGGCACAACCGACGATCGCACCGAACAGCAGCGTGACCGCGCCGACGATCGTGACCACCAGCTGGGCGTCCGGAGCACCGTTGAAGACGGCTGCCGAGCGGACGATCAGGTACACGCCCGCCGTCACCATCGTCGCGGCGTGGATGAGGGCCGAGACCGGGGTCGGGCCCTCCATCGCGTCGCCGAGCCAGGACTGCAGCGGCACCTGGGCGGACTTGCCGCACGCGGCGAGCAGCAGCATCAGCGCGATCGCGGTGAGCTTGCCCTCGCCGGCCTGTCCCGCGAGGCCGGGATCGTCCAGCGTGCCGAGCACCGGCCCGAAGGCGAAGGTGCCGAACCACAGGAACATCAGCATGATCGCGATCGACAGGCCCATGTCGCCGACGCGGTTGACCAGGAAGGCCTTCTTCGCGGCCGTGGCGGCGCTGGGCTTGTGCTGCCAGAAGCCGATCAGCAGGTAGGAGGCGAGACCGACGCCCTCCCAGCCGACGTACAGCAGCAGGTAGTTGTCGGCGAGGACGAGGATCAGCATCGCCGCGAGGAACAGGTTCAGGTAGCCGAAGAAGCGGCGGCGGCGCTCGTCGTGCTCCATGTACGCGACCGAGTACAGGTGGATCAGCGAGCCGACGCCGGTGATCAGCAGGACGAACGTCATCGACAGCTGGTCGAGCCGGAAGGCGACGTCGGCCTGGAACCCCTCCACCGGGATCCAGCTGAACAGGTGCTGCGTCAGGGTGCGGTCCTCGGCACCGCTGCCGAGCAGGTCGGCGAAGAGGACGACGCCGATCACGAAGGACGCGGCGGCCAGCAGCGTGCCGATCCAGTGGCCGACGGCGTCCAGCCGGCGGCCGCCGCACAGCAGCACCACCGCTCCGAGCAGGGGCGCCGCCACCAGCAGCGCAATCAGGTTCTCTGCGTTAGTCACGGTTCAGCGACCCCTCACAGCTTCATCAGGCTGGCGTCGTCGACCGAGGCCGAGTGGCGGGAACGGAACAGGGACACGATGATCGCGAGCCCGACCACGACCTCCGCGGCGGCGACGACCATCGTGAAGAAGGCGATGATCTGGCCGTCGAGATTGCCGTGCATCCGGGAGAAGGCGACGAACGCGAGGTTGCAGGCGTTGAGCATCAGCTCGACGCACATGAAGACCACGATCGCGTTGCGCCGGATCAGCACGCCGGTGGCGCCGATCGTGAACAGCAGGGCTGCGAGGTAGAGGTAGTTGACGGGGTTCACTTCGACGCCTCCTCGGACCGCTTGAAGGTGGCCGGCGCGACCGTCCCGCGCTCCAGGCGCTCCTCGGCGCGCTGCTCCAGGGCCTTGAGGTCGTTCAGCGCCTCCATCGAGACGTCGCGGATCTGGCCCCGCTCGCGCAGCGTCTTGCTGACGGTGAGCTCGGACGGGGTGCCGTCGGGCAGCAGGCCCGCGATGTCGACCGCGTTGTGCCGGGCGTAGACGCCGGGCGCCGGCAGCGGCGGCAGGTACTTGCCGTCGCGGACGCGCTGCTCGGACAGTTCGCGCTGCGTCCTGGCCCGCTCGGTGCGCTCGCGGTGGGTGAGCACCATGGCGCCGACGGCGGCCGTGATGAGCAGGGCGCCGGTGATCTCGAAGGCGAAGACGTACTTGGTGAAGACGAGGGAGGCGATGCCCTCGACGTTGCCGTTCGCGTTGGCGCGGGCGAGGCCGTCGAACTGCTGGAGCGAGGCGTTGCCGATGCCGGCGATCAGCAGGATGCCGAAGCCGAGCCCGCTGACCAGGGCCAGCCAGCGCTGTCCCCTGATGGTCTCCTTCAGGGAGTCCGCCGCGGTGACGCCGACGAGCATCACCACGAACAGGAACAGCATCATGACCGCGCCGGTGTAGACGACGATCTGCACGATGCCGAGGAAGTACGCGCCGTTGGCGAGGTAGAACACCGCCAGCACGATCATGGTCCCGGCGAGGCAGAGCGCGCTGTGCACGGCCTTCTTCATGAAGACGGTGCACAGGGCGCCGATCACCGCGACCGTGCCGAGGATCCAGAACTGGACGGCCTCTCCGGTGGAGGTGCCGGCGGCGAGGGTCGCCGCGGCGGCGAACTGGGCGCTCATCGGCGGATCACCTCCTCCGAGGCCGGCTCGGTCCCGCCGAAGGTCGAGTCGCCCTCCTGGACGACCTCCCCCTTGGAGTGGGCGACCTGCCGCTCGGTACCGGGCGCGGCCTCGGTGACCAGGCCCCGGTAGTAGTCCTGTTCGTCCGTGCCCGGGTAGAGGGCGTGGGGCGTGTCGACCATGCCCTCCTCCAGGCCGGCGAGCAGCTGCTCCTTGGTGAAGATGAGGTCGGCGCGACTGGAGTCGGCCAGCTCGAACTCGTTGGTCATCGTCAGCGCGCGCGTGGGGCACGCCTCGATGCACAGGCCGCACAGGATGCAGCGGGCGTAGTTGATCTGGTAGACGCGGCCGTACCGCTCGCCCGGCGAGTAGCGCTCCTCGTCCGTGTTGTCCGCGCCCTCCACGTAGATCGCGTCGGCGGGGCACGCCCAGGCGCACAGTTCGCAGCCGACGCACTTCTCCAGGCCGTCCGGATGGCGGTTGAGCTGGTGCCGTCCGTGGAACCGCGGAGCCGTGGTCTTCTTCTGCTCCGGGTACTGCTCGGTCAGCCGCTTCTTGAACATGGCCTTGAAGGTCACGCCGAAGCCGGCCACGGGGTTCAGGAAACCGGGGTCGGTCTCCTTGGGTTCCTCAGCCATCGGACGCCTCCTTTCCATCCGTGGATCCGCCCAGCGGTCCGTCACTGTGAGTATCGGATCCGCCACTGACAATCAGCTCCCGGTCCCGGCGCGGGCGGCGCCTGGGCACCGGCGGCAGCTCCTGACCGGGCATCGGCGGTACGGGGAACCCGCCGGCCATCGGGTCGAAGGCGGCCGGTTCCTCGGCGGGCTCCTCGGCACCCTTGCGCTTGTCGCGGTAGATGTCGGCGACGAAGGACAGCAGCAGCAGGGCCAGGACGCCGCCGCCGACGTAGAGGGCGATGTCGGTGAAGCCGTAGTTCTCGTTCCGCATGGCCCGCACGCTCGCGACGAGCATCAGCCAGACCAGGGAGACCGGGATGAGGACCTTCCAGCCGAGCTTCATCAGCTGGTCGTAGCGCACGCGCGGGAGCGTGCCGCGCAGCCAGATGAAGAAGAACAGCAGCAGCTGGACCTTGACGACGAACCAGAGCAGCGGCCACCAGCCGTGGTTGGCGCCCTCCCAGAAGGTGCTGACCGGCCACGGGGCCCGCCAGCCGCCGAGGAACAGCGTGGTGGCGACCGCCGAGACCGTCACCATGTTCACGTACTCGGCGAGCATGAACATCGCGAACTTGATCGACGAGTACTCGGTGTTGAAGCCGCCCACCAGGTCGCCCTCGGACTCCGGCATGTCGAAGGGGGCGCGGTTGGTCTCGCCGACCATCGTGACGATGTAGAGGATGAAGGAGACCGGCAGCAGCACGATGTACCAGCGGTCGGTCTGCTGGGCGACGATCTCCGAGGTCGACATCGAACCGGAGTAGAGGAACACCGAGGCGAACGCGGCGCCCATCGCGATCTCGTAGGAGATCATCTGCGCGCAGGACCGCAGGCCGCCGAGGAGCGGGTACGTCGATCCGGAGCTCCAGCCGGCGAGCACGATGCCGTAGATGCCGACGGAGGCGACCGCGAGGATGAACAGCATCGCGATCGGCAGGTCGGTGAGCTGCATCGCGGTGCGGTGGCCGAAGACCGACACCTCGTTGCCGGCGGGCCCGAAGGGAATCACCGCGATCGCCATGAAGGCCGGGACGGCCGCGACGATCGGCGCCAGGACGTACACGGCCTTGTCGGCGCGCTTGACGACGACGTCTTCCTTGAGCATCAGCTTGATGCCGTCGGCGAGCGACTGGAGCATGCCCCAGGGGCCGTGCCGGTTGGGGCCGATGCGCAGCTGCATCCAGGCGACGACCTTGCGCTCCCACACGATGGAGAACAGCACGGTCACCATCAGGAAGGCGAAGCAGAAGACCGCCTTGATCACCACCAGCCACCACGGGTCGGTGCCGAACATCGAGAGGTCTTCAGCGGCGAGGTACGGGCTCATGCCTCCACCTCCTTGGGGGCCTCGCCCGCGAGCGTGGCCGGGCCGATGCGGACGAGGGAACCGGGCAGGACCCCGGTGTCGGAGGCGACGCCGTCGCCGGCCGAGTTCAGCGGGAGCCAGACCACCCGGTCGGGCATCTCGGTGATCTCCAGCGGGAGTGCGACGGAGCCGCCGGGACCGGTCACGGCCAGCAGGTCGCCTTCCTTGACGCCCGCCTCGGCGGCCGTGGCGGACGACACGCGCGCGCGTGCGGCGTGCCGGGTGCCGGCGAGCGCCTCGTCGCCCTGCTGGAGGACGCCCCGGTCGAGCAGCAGCCGGTGCCCGGCGAGCACGGCCTCCCCGGCGGCCGGCCGGGGCAGCGCGCTCGCGGTGTGCAGCGGTTCGCCGGCCCGCGGCCCGTCCCAGGCGCCGAGCCGGTCGATCTCCGCGCGCGTGGTGCGCAGGTCCGGCAGGCCCAGGTGGACGTCCATGGCGTCGGCGAGCATCTGGAGGACGCGCGCGTCGGTGGGCGCGAGACGGCGGGTCATCTGGTCGGGCTTGAGGGCGGCCTCGAAGAAGCGCGCCCTGCCCTCCCAGTTGAGGAAGGTCCCGGCCTTCTCGGCGACCGCGGCGACGGGCAGGACCACGTCGGCGTGCGCGGTGACCTCGCTGGGCCGCAGCTCCAGCGACACCACGAAGCCGGCCTCGGCGAGCGCCGCACGCGCGCGTGCCGGGTCGGGCAGGTCGGCGACCTCCACGCCCGCCACCAGCAGCGCCTGCAGCTCGCCGCGCGCGGCGGCCTCGACGATCTCGCCGGTGTCGCGGCCGTGGCGGTGCGGGAGGTCCGACAGGCCCCAGAGAGCGGCGACCTCCTCACGCGCGCGCGGGTCGGTGGCGGGGCGCCCGCCCGGCAGCAGCGACGGCAGCGCCCCCGCCTCGATCGCGCCGCGCTCCCCGGCCCGGCGCGGGATCCACACCAGCCGGGCACCGGTCGCGGCGGCGGTCCGTACGGCGGAGGTGAGGCCGCCGGCCACGGACGCCAGCCGCTCGCCGACGACGATCACGGCGCCCTCGGCGCGCAGGGCCTCGGCGGCCTGGGCGCCGCCGTCCTCCAGACCGACGCCGCTGGCGAGCGCGTCCAGCCACTCGGTCTCGGTGCCGGGAGCGGCGGGCAGCAGCGTGCCGCCGGCCTTCTCCAGACCCCGGGTGGCGTGGGTGGCGAGTGAGAACACCCTCAGTCCGTGCTTGCGCCAGGCCTTGCGCAGCCGCAGGAAGACGCCGGGCGCCTCCTCCTCGGCCTCGAAGCCGACCAGCAGCACGGCGGGCGCCTTCTCCAGCGCGGCGTACGTGACGCCCGTGCCGTCCAGGTCACGGCCGCGGCCGGCCACCCGGGCGGCGAGGAAGTCGGCCTCCTCGGCGCTGTGCACGCGCGCGCGGAAGTCGATGTCGTTGGTGTCGAGCGCCACGCGCGCGAACTTGCTGTACGCGTAGGCGTCCTCGACGGTGAGCCGTCCACCGGTCAGCACACCGGTGCGGCCCCGGGAGGCGAGCAGGCCCTGCGCGGCGATCTGCAGGGCCTCCGGCCAGGAGGCCGGTTCCAGCTCGCCCTCCGCGCTCCGCACCAGGGGCGTCTCCAGCCGGTCGCGCTGCTGCGCGTACCGGAAGGCGAACCGGCCCTTGTCGCAGATCCACTCCTCGTTGACCTCGGGGTCCTCGGCCGCGAGGCGTCGCATGACCTTGCCGCGCCGGTGGTCGGTGCGGATCGCGCAGCCGCCGGAGCAGTGCTCGCACACGGACGGCGAGGAGATCAGGTCGAACGGACGGGAGCGGAACCGGTACGCCGCCGAGGTGAGCGCGCCGACCGGGCAGATCTGGATGGTGTTGCCGGAGAAGTACGACTCGAAGGGGTCGCCCTCGCCGGTGCCGACCTGCTGGAGCGCGCCCCGCTCGATCAGCTCGATCATCGGGTCGCCCGCGACCTGGTTGGAGAACCGGGTGCAGCGGGCGCACAGCACGCACCGCTCGCGGTCGAGCAGCACCTGCGTGGAGATCGGCACGGGCTTCTCGTAGGTCCGCTTCTTTCCCTCGAAGCGGGACTCGGCCTGTCCGTGCGACATGGCCTGGTTCTGCAGGGGGCACTCGCCGCCCTTGTCGCAGACCGGGCAGTCCAGCGGGTGGTTGATGAGCAGCAGCTCCATCACACCCTTCTGGGCCTTCTCCGCGACGGGGGAGGTCAGGTGGGTCTTGACGACCATGCCGTCGGTGCAGGTGATGGTGCAGGACGCCATGGGCTTGCGCTGGCCCTCGACCTCGACGATGCACTGGCGGCAGGCGCCGGCCGGGTCGAGGAGCGGGTGGTCGCAGAACCGGGGGATCTCGATGCCGAGCTGCTCGGCGGCCCGGATGACCAGGGTGCCCTTGGGCACGCTGATCTCGATGCCATCGATCGTCAGCGTCACCAGGTCCTCGGGCGGGACCGCGGCGTCTCCGCCGCCGGAGGGGGCGCTCGTGGTCACGGTCATGCGTTCACCTCCGTACGGTGGTCGGCCCAGGCCGTGGACCTGGCCGGGTCGAAGGGGCAGCCGCGGCCCGTGATGTGCTGTTCGTACTCCTCGCGGAAGTACTTGAGCGAGGAGAAGATCGGCGAGGCGGCACCGTCGCCGAGGGCGCAGAAGGACTTGCCGTTGATGTTGTCGGCGATGTCGTTCAGCTTGTCGAGATCGCTCATCGAGCCCTTGCCGGCCTCGATGTCGCGCAGCAACTGCACGAGCCAGTAGGTGCCTTCGCGGCAGGGCGTGCACTTGCCGCAGGACTCGTGGGCGTAGAACTCGGTCCAGCGGGTGACGGCGCGCACCACGCAGGTCGTCTCGTCGAAGCACTGCAGGGCCTTGGTGCCGAGCATGGAGCCGGCGGCGCCCACCCCTTCGTAGTCGAGGGGTACGTCGAGGTGCTCGTCGGTGAACATCGGCGTGGAGGAGCCGCCCGGCGTCCAGAACTTCAGCCGGTGGCCGGGGCGCATCCCGCCGCTCATGTCGAGGAGCTGGCGCAGGGTGATGCCGAGCGGGGCCTCGTACTGGCCGGGGGTGGCGACGTGGCCGCTGAGCGAGTAGAGCGTGAAGCCCGGGGACTTCTCGCTGCCCATCGACCTGAACCAGTCCTTGCCCTTGTTCAGGATCGCGGGAACCGACGCGATGGACTCGACGTTGTTCACCACGGTGGGGCACGCGTACAGGCCCGCGACGGCGGGGAAGGGGGGACGGAGCCGCGGCTGGCCCCGGCGGCCTTCGAGCGAGTCGAGCAGTGCGGTCTCCTCACCGCAGATGTACGCGCCCGCGCCCGCGTGCACGGTGAGTTCGAGGTCGAGTCCGCTGCCCAGGATGTTCTCGCCGAGGAAGCCGGCCGCGTAGGCCTCGCGCACGGCCGCGTGCAGCCGCCGCAGCACGGGGACGACCTCGCCGCGCAGGTAGATGAAGGCGTGCGACGACCTGATGGCGTAGCACGCGATGACGATGCCCTCGATGAGGCTGTGCGGGTTCGCGAACAGGAGCGGGATGTCCTTGCAGGTCCCCGGCTCCGACTCGTCGGCGTTGACGACGAGGTAGTGGGGCTTGCCGTCGCCCTGGGGGATGAACTGCCACTTCATCCCCGTCGGGAAGCCGGCGCCGCCGCGGCCGCGCAGGCCGGAGTCCTTGACGTACGCGATCAGATCGTCCGGCGACATCGCCAGCGCCTTGCGGAGCCCCTCGTACCCCTCGTGCCTGCGGTAGACGTCCAGGGTCCAGGACTCGTCCTCGTCCCAGAAGGCCGACAGCACGGGTGCGAGCAGCTTCTCCGGGCTGGTGTCCTTGATCTCGGTTGCCAAGGTCATCACTCCCCCTCCTCGGCGGTAGGCCCTGCCGGGTGCGCAGGGTCGGAGGCCGATGTGTCCTGCGGCGCGTCGTGCGAGCTGAGGTGCTGCGAGGGCGACGGGTCGTGCACGGCCCGGTCCTGCGGCGCGTCGTGCGGTCCGCCGTCGCGCGGGTGCACCACGCGCGCGGCGGGCGTCTCGCCCTTGGCGAGCTTCAGCCCGGCCAGGGAGGCGGGGCCCGCGCTGCCGCCGGCCGCGACGGCGCCGTCCCGCTCGTCGGGGAAGCCCGCCAGGATGCGGGCGGTCTCCTTGAAGGTGCACAGCGGCGCACCGCGCGTGGGTGTCACCGGCCGTCCCGCGCGCAGGTCGTCGACGAGGCGCCGGACGCTCGCGGGGGTCTGGTTGTCGAAGAACTCCCAGTTGACCATCACGACCGGGGCGAAGTCGCAGGCCGCGTTGCACTCGATGTGCTCCAGCGTGACCTTGCCGTCGTCGGTGGTCTCGCCGTTGCCGACGCCCAGGTGCTCCTGGAGGGACTCGAAGATCGCGTCGCCGCCCATGACCGCGCACAGCGTGTTGGTGCAGACGCCGACCTGGTAGTCGCCGCTCGGCCTGCGCCGGTACATGGTGTAGAAGGTGGCGACCGCGGTGACCTCGGCCGTGGTCAGGCCGAGCACGTCCGCGCAGAAGCGCATCCCGGTGCGCGTGACGTGGCCTTCCTCCGACTGCACGAGGTGCAGCAGCGGCAGGAGGGCGGACCGGGAGTCCGGGTAGCGGGCGACGATCTCGCGCGCGTCGGCCTCCAGCCGGGTTCGGACGTCGTCCGGGTAGGCGGGCGCGGGCGGTTCCGGCATGCCCAGGCTGACGCCCCGCTCCGAAGAAGAGGTGGTCACCGGTCGACGCCTCCCATCACGGGGTCGATGGACGCCACCGCGACGATGACGTCGGCGACCTGGCCGCCCTCGCACATCGCCGCCATGGCCTGAAGGTTGGTGAAGGACGGGTCGCGGAAGTGGACCCGGTAGGGGCGGGTGCCGCCGTCGGACACGATGTGCACCCCGAGCTCGCCCTTGGGCGACTCGACCGCCGCGTAGACCTGGCCCGGCGGCACGCGGAAGCCCTCGGTGACCAGCTTGAAGTGGTGGATCAGGGCCTCCATGGAGGTGCCCATGATCTTCTTGATGTGGTCCAGGGAGTTGCCCAGTCCGTCCGGTCCGAGCGCGAGCTGGGCGGGCCAGGCGATCTTCTTGTCGGCGACCATGACCGGGCCGGGCCGGAGCCGGTCCAGGCACTGCTCGATGATCCGCAGCGACTGGCGCATCTCCTCCAGCCGGATCAGGAAGCGGCCGTAGGAGTCGCAGGTGTCGGCGGTCGGGACGTCGAAGTCGTACGTCTCGTAGCCGCAGTACGGCTGGGCCTTGCGCAGGTCGTGCGGCAGGCCGGTGGAGCGCAGGACCGGGCCGGTGGCGCCGAGGGCCATGCAGCCGGCCAGGTCGAGGTAGCCGACGTCCTGCATGCGGGCCTTGAAGATGGGGTTCCCGGTGGCGAGCTTGTCGTACTCCGGGAGGTTCTTCTTCATCTTCTTCACGAACTCGCGGATCTGGTCCACCGCGCCCGGCGGCAGGTCCTGGGCGAGTCCGCCGGGGCGGATGTACGCGTGGTTCATCCGCAGTCCGGTGATCAGCTCGTAGATGTCGAGGATCAGTTCACGGTCGCGGAAGCCGTAGATCATGATCGTGGTGGCGCCGAGTTCCATGCCGCCGGTGGCGATGCACACCAGGTGCGAGGAGAGCCGGTTCAGCTCCATCAGCAGCACCCGGATGACCGAGGCGCGGTCCGGGATCCGGTCCTCGATGCCGAGGAGCTTCTCGACGCCCAGGCAGTACGCCGCCTCGTTGAAGAACGGCGTCAGGTAGTCCATGCGCGTCACGAACGTGGTGCCCTGCGTCCAGGTCCGGTACTCGAGGTTCTTCTCGATGCCGGTGTGCAGGTAGCCGATGCCGCAGCGGGCCTCGGTGACCGTCTCGCCGTCGATCTCCAGGATCAGGCGGAGCACGCCGTGGGTCGACGGGTGCTGCGGGCCCATGTTGACGACGATGCGCTCGTCGTCGGCGCGGGCCGCGGTCTGGACGACCTCGTCCCAGTCGCCGCCGGTGACCGTGTAGACGGTGCCCTCGGTGGTCTCGCGGGCGGAGGCCGAAGAAGGAGGAGTGTGCGTGCTCATGAGTACGACCTCCGCTGGTCCGGAGCCGGGATCTGGGCGCCCTTGTACTCGACGGGGATGCCGCCGAGGGGGTAGTCCTTGCGCTGCGGGTGGCCCTGCCAGTCGTCCGGCATCATGATCCGCGTCAGGGCCGGGTGACCGTCGAAGACGATGCCGAAGAAGTCGTACGTCTCGCGCTCGTGCCAGTCGTTCGTCGGGTAGACGGTGAACAGCGACGGGATGTGCGGGTCGCCGTCGGGTGCGCTGACCTCGAGCCGGATCAACCGGTTGTGGGTGATCGAGCGCAGGTGGTAGACGGCGTGCAGCTCGCGGCCCTTGTCGTTCGGGTAGTGGACGCCGCTGACGCCGGTGCACAGCTCGAAGCGCAGAGCCGGGTCGTCGCGCAGGGTCCTCGCGACGCGGACCAGGTGCTCGCGTTCGATGTGGAAGGTCAGTTCGCCGCGGTCGACGACCGTCTTCTCGATGGCGTTCTCGGGCAGCAGCCCCTGCTCCTCCAGCGCGCCCTCGAGCTCGTCGGCGACCTCGTCGAACCAGCCGCCGTAGGGCCTGCTCGCCGGTCCCGGGAGGCGGACCGAGCGGACCAGGCCGCCGTAGCCGGAGGTGTCGCCGCCGTTGTTCGCGCCGAACATGCCGCGCTGGACGCGGATCTCCTCGCCGCCCTGGCCGCGCTGGCCGGGGAGGTTCTGCGCGGAGAGGTCCTTCTCGGGGTTGGGCCCGTTCACGTCACCGGGGGTGTTGTTCGCGTCGCTCACCGCAGCAGCCCCTTCATCTCGATGGTGGGCAGGGCCTTGAGCGCCGCCTCCTCCGCCTCGCGGGCCGCCTCCTCGGCGTTGACCCCGAGCTTGGAGTTCTGGATCTTGTGGTGGAGCTTGAGGATGGCGTCCATCAGCATCTCGGGCCGCGGCGGGCAGCCGGGCAGGTAGATGTCGACCGGGACGATGTGGTCGACGCCCTGGACGATCGCGTAGTTGTTGAACATGCCGCCCGAGGAGGCGCAGACCCCCATGGAGATCACCCACTTGGGGTTCGGCATCTGGTCGTAGACCTGCCGCAGCACCGGCGCCATCTTCTGGCTGACCCGGCCCGCGACGATCATCAGGTCCGCCTGCCGCGGCGAGCCGCGGAAGACCTCCATGCCGAAGCGCGCCAGGTCGTAGCGGCCGGCGCCGGTGGTCATCATCTCGATGGCGCAGCACGCGAGGCCGAACGTGGCGGGGAAGACGGACGACTTGCGCACCCAGCCCGCGGCCTGCTCGACGGTGGTCAGCAGGAATCCGCTCGGCAGCTTTTCTTCGAGTCCCATGACTAAAGGCCCCTCAGTCCCATTCCAGGCCGCCGCGCCGCCATACGTACGCGTACGCGACGAAGACGGTGAGCACGAAGAGCAGCATCTCCACGAGCCCGAAGATCCCCAGGGCGTCGAAGGTGACGGCCCAGGGGTAGAGGAAGACGATCTCGATGTCGAAGACGATGAAGAGCATCGCCGTCAGGTAGTACTTGATGGGGAAGCGCCCGCCGCCGGCCGGCGTGGGGGTGGGCTCGATGCCGCACTCGTAGGCCTCGAGTTTGGCCCGGTTGTACCGCTTCGGACCGATCAGCGTGGCCATGACCACGGAAAAGATCGCAAAGCCTGCCCCGAGGGCTCCCAGTACGAGGATGGGCGCATACGCGTTCACCGCTCCTCGCTCCTCTCAGTCGGCACTGACTGCTGGCGGTTGGCCTGGGCCCACAACCGCCCCGGCAGCCCCACGAGCCCCGCTCGTCCCGGCGAAGATCGCGAACATGTGAAGCAGGTCACAAGCCCAACTGCCTCGCATCTTATGCCTGCCGCTCTGTGATCTGCGACACGGGGTATTGCACAAGCTTTGTGATCTCCACCACCTGACGAAGGATCATGAAGTCGGATGAGCGGTGATCTTCACACAAGAAGCGTTCAGTTGATCACCAGAGGTGACAATTTCACTCGTCACCGCTGGCCAGAGGGCGCGAGCGAAGGGAGTCTCACTATCAAGATGGTTCGCGTGCATGCAAATTCGCGCTGGACTCGATCTCTTGATAGTGGACCCCGTTCACACATCAGGGGGAGGGCGGGGCGCGATGTGGACGCGTGCACGCGTTCACGAGCGTCGCGGGGGGTCGATCCGCGCGGGGGACGCGGCCGCGGGGGCAACCGTTCCGTGACCTCCGACACATCCGCGAGAGGTGACCGAGAACCGGGCTTGGCCAATTAACTCAACCAGTGGTAGGCGAGGGGCAATTCGGGCGAAACGATCAAAGTCCGTGATCACAGGTGGGTCACGGTCACCGCGCAATGTTCGCCAGGGCGTCAAAAAAGGGCGACACGCCCGGGATTCGGAGTGCCCGTTGAACAACTGTGGCGCAGCCCACGTTTCTTGAAGGTATGGAGGAGCTCCTGATACCGGTTGTACCCATGTCCCACACCGCTCACATACGCAGCCACCGGAAGCCCCGCCGCAGCGCGTCGACCCTCGCGATGCGGGCCGGAGTTGCCGGTGGCGTCCTCAGCACCCTGGCAGTGGCCGGGGCGTCGGGCTCGGCGAACGCGGCCGAGCCGGTGACGCAGACCCTCGAGCTGCCCACCCTGACGGCCGACCTGGCCGCCCAGGTCGCCCAGTCCGCGGACGCCACGCAGCAGGCCGCCGCGAACTACGAGCTGCGCGCCGAGCGTGACGCGGCCGCCGCCGCCGCGGCCAAGGAGGCCGAGGCGGACCTCGCCGAGGCCAAGAAGAAGGCCGCCGAGGCCAAGAAGAAGGCCGCGGAGGACGCCCGCAAGAAGGCCGCGGAGCGCGCTTCCCGTGCCGCCGAGCGCGCCACTCTGAGCGCCTCCGTGGACACCGGCTCGTCCTCTTCGTCCTCGTCGTCCTCGTCCGGCGAGGCCTCGGTCAGCGTCAGCTCGTCGGCCACCGGTTCGGCCGCCGCCGTCGTCTCCTTCGTCCAGGCCCAGGTCGGCGACGCCTACGTCTCCGGCGGCACCGGCCCCAACTCGTGGGACTGCTCCGGCCTCGTGCAGGCCGCCTTCAAGCAGGTCAACATCGACCTGCCGCGCGTCTCCCAGGCCCAGTCGACCGCCGGCACCCAGGTGTCGCTGAGCAACCTCCAGCCGGGCGACATCCTGTACTGGGGTGGCGCGGGCAGCGCGTACCACGTGGGCGTCTACGTCGGCGACGGCATGTTCGTCGGCGCGCAGAACCCGTCGACGGGCGTCGTGCTGAAGCCGCTGTCGTACGACCCGCCGAGCGGCGCCGTGCGCGTGCTCTGACGCTCGCGTCCGGACACCACGGACACAACCGCACGAAAAGGCCGCAGCCGCTCGGGGGCTGCGGCCTTTCGGGCTCTCCCGGATCCTCCCGGATCCCCCCGGATCCCCCGGATCCCCCGGCTCTCCCGCCGGACGCGGGCGTCTCCTGGCAGGCTCTGGACGGGCCGGTCGTCACCGGCCGTTCACGAGACCGAAGGAGACGACAGCATGCCGAGCGTGTTCCTGCAGGGGAGGCACACCGCCTCCTATCCGTCGCTCGCACCGGAGGCCCGGCGCGGGTCGGTGCGGCGCGTCACCGAGGTCGGCGAGGAGGTGCTGCACAGGCCGTGCCGGGACGTCACCGAGTTCGGGCCCGACCTGGCGGCGCTCATCGACGACATGTTCCGCACGATGTACATCGCGGAGGGGGCCGGACTGGCGGCCAATCAGGTCGGGGTGGATCTCCGCCTGTTCGTGTACGACTGCCCCGACGACGACGGTGTCCGACATGTCGGGCACATCGTCAACCCGGTCCTGGAGCCCCTCGCCCCGGCCGCGCGGCGGCTGCTCGACGAGGACGAGGGCTGCCTGTCCGTACCGGGCGCCGTCATGGCCGTACCGCGCCCCGACCGGGCCGTCGTGCGGGGCCTGGACAGGAACGGCGAACCGCTCCGTATCGAGGGCACCGGCTACTTCGCCCGCTGCCTCGCCCACGAGACCGACCACGTGAACGGGCGCGTCTACCTGGACCGGCTCTCCGCACGCGACCGGAAACGGGCGCTGCGGCAGTCGGCGGACCGGCGCGACGAGGTGCTCGCACGCCGGGCCGCCAACGCCGCCGCCCTCGGCGCGGCGTGATCACGCCTTCGGGGCCACCTTGCTCAGTCCGTTGATGATGCGGTCCATCGCGTCGCCGCCCGTCGGGTCCGTCAGGTTGGCGAGCATCTTCAGGGTGAACTTCATCAGGACGGGGTGGGTGAGGCCGCGCTGGGTCGCGATCTGCATGACCTTCGGGTTGCCGATGAGCTTCACGAAGGCGCGGCCCAGCGTGTAGTAGCCGCCGTAGGTGTCCTTCAGGACGCGCGGGTAGCGCATCAGGGCGGTCTCGCGCTGGGCCGGCGTGGCCCGCGCGTGTGCCTGGACGATGACGTCGGCGGCGATCTGGCCGGACTCCATGGCGTAGGCGATGCCCTCGCCGTTGAAGGGGTTCACCAGGCCGCCGGCGTCGCCGACCAGGAGCAGGCCCTTGGTGTAGTGGGGCTGGCGGTTGAAGGCCATGGGCAGGGCGGCGCCGCGGATCGGGCCGGTCATGTTGTCCGGGGTGTAGCCCCAGTCCTCCGGCATGGACGCGCACCAGGCCTTCAGCACCTCCCGCCAGTCCAGCTCCTTGAAGGAGGCGGAGGTGTTCAGCACGCCCAGGCCGACGTTCGACGTGCCGTCGCCCATGCCGAAGATCCAGCCGTAGCCCGGCAGGAGGCGGTCCTGGGGGCCGCGGCGGTCCCACAGTTCCAGCCAGGACTCCAGGTAGTCGTCGTCGTGGCGCGGTGAGGTGAAGTACGTGCGGACCGCGACGCCCATCGGGCGGTCCTCGCGGCGGTGCAGGCCCATCGCCAGGGACAGCCGCGTGGAGTTGCCGTCGGCGGCCACGACCAGCGGCGCGTGGAAGGTGACCTCCCGCTTCTCCTCGCCCAGCCTCGCGTGCACGCCGGTGATGCGGCCCGTGCGGTCGTCGACGACCGGGGCGCCGACGTTGCAGCGCTCGTAGAGCCGGGCGCCGGCCTTCTGCGCCTGCCGGGCGAGCTGCTCGTCGAAGTCGTCGCGCTTGCGGACGAGTCCGTAGTCGGGGAAGGAGGCCAGGTCCGGCCAGTCCAGCTGGAGCCGCGAGCCGCCGCCGATGATGCGCAGGCCCTTGTTGCGCAGCCAGCCGGCCTCCTCGGAGATGTCGATGCCCATCGCCACGAGCTGCTTCACCGCGCGGGGGGTGAGACCGTCACCGCAGACCTTCTCCCGCGGGAACGCGGTCTTCTCCAGCAGGAGGACGTCGAGTCCGGCCTTGGCCAGGTGGTACGCGGTCGTGGAGCCGGCTGGCCCCGCGCCCACGACGATCACATCGGCGGTGTTGTCGGAGAGGGGCTCGGTCACGGCGGGATCTCCCCAGAGTTTCGAGAATCTGCGTGCCGACGGGCACTGGACACGGGCAGTCTATTCAGCGTCACCGATCACCCGGCTGAAGGGCTGCCCCGTGAACCGAGCTCTGCCCGTCGTACGGCTGCGCGTCCCCACCGACGAGGACGCCGTCGCCTGGCATCGGGCCTTCGACGACCCGGACGTCATGGAGTTCCACGGCGGCAGGTCCGCGGAACTGTCCGTCTACGAGGAACTGACCGCCCGCCAGCGCCGGCACGACGCCGAGCACGGCTTCTGCCTGTGGACCATGGTGGACGAGTCCGGGCGGGTCATCGGCTTCACCGGCGCGCAGCCGTGGCCGGGCGACTGGGGCCCCCGGGGCGAGATCGAGATCGGCTGGCGGCTCGGGCGGGAGCACTGGGGCAGGGGGTACGTCACGGCGGCCGCGCGCCAGACGCTGGAGCGGGTGCGCTCGGCGGGCGTGGCGGAGGTGGTGGCGATGGTCGACGCCCGCAACAAGCGCTCCATCGCGGTCACGGAGCGGCTGGGCATGCGCCTCGCCGAGGTCTTCACGACCCCGGCGACACAGCGGCAGGGGCACTGCTACCGGCTCCGGCTCTGACCCCGGGGCACGGACGCGTGCCGCTCAGCTCTCCTTGAAGCCCCGGTGCAGCGCCACGACGCCGCCGGTCAGGTTCCGGTACGCCACCTTCGACCAGCCGGCCTTCCGCAGCCGCTGGGCCAGGGCCGCCTGGTCGGGCCAGGCGCGGATGGACTCGGCGAGGTAGACGTAGGCGTCGGGGTTGGACGACACCGCGCGGGCCACCGGCGGCAGGGCGCGCATCAGGTACTCGGTGTACACGGTGCGGAACGGCGCCCAGGTCGGGTGCGAGAACTCGCAGATGACGACCCGGCCACCGGGCCGCGTCACCCGGTACATCTCGCGCAGCGCCGCGTCCGTGTCCTGCACGTTGCGCAGTCCGAAGGAGATGGTGACCGCGTCGAACACGTCGTCGCGGAACGGCAGCCGCGTCGCGTCGCCCGCGGTGAACGGCATCCAGGAGTGCCGCTCCTTGCCCACCCGGAGCATGCCGAGGGAGAAGTCGCAGGGGACGACGTAGGCGCCGGCGCGGGCGAAGGGCTGCGACGAGGTCGCCGTGCCGGCGGCGAGGTCGAGGACCTTCTGCGCGGGCCGGGCGTCGACGGCCCGGGCGACCTCCTTGCGCCACGCCCGGTCCTGGCCGAGCGAGAGCACCGTGTTCGTCAGGTCGTACCGTTCCGCGACGTGGTCGAACATCGAGGCGACTTCGTGCGGCTGCTTGTTCAGGGAAGCGCGGGTCACCCGCCCATTGTCGCAGGGCCGCCTCACGGCACGGACCTCGGCCTCCTCCGCGCGGCGTCGTCCTCCACCCGGCCGAAGAGGACGACGGACACCGCGATCAGGACCCAGCCGACGCAGCGGCCTGGCCCGGCGTCCGGAGTTGTCGACGGACACGGGCCCTTCTGCGGACCCGTTGCCGCGGTGACGGCGGCGACCGTGCGCGAGCCTCTCGCCCGGGGCGGCGCGGCTTACGAAGGCAGGCTCGGAGCGCATTCCCCGGACATTAGGGAACCTTTCCTGCCGCAAACTGGGTCTTCCCTGTGAGTTCACGAGGAAAAGCGGCGCAACCCGTCCGTTCCCTGGGAGACGCCGGGAAACCGCACGCTTTCCTCGGGAAAGGCCCAGCCGCCCGTGGGACATTCACCCGACCGACGAAGAGAACGGGAGCGTACGCACATGAGGGCTTACCGGAAGGCGGTGGCCGGGTGCGCCCTGTTGCTCGCCCTGGCCACCGCCGGCTGCTCCGGGCAGGACGGCACGGCCGACGCGGCCGGTGCGGACGGTGCGGCGCCGTCCGGCTCGGCCGCACCGTCCGCCGCGGCCACGGGCACCTCCTACGCCCCCTATGTCAGCGCCACCACGGCCTCCGCCAACGACGCGGCGGGTTCCCCGGCGGCGTACAACCTGGCGTTCGTGATCGCCTCCGGCGACGACTGCGACCCGCGCTGGAACGGCGTCCAGGAGATCGGCGACGCCTCGGTCGCCTCCCGCGTCGCCGAGCTGAAGGAGTCGGGCGCCGCCGTCCGCGTCTCCTTCGGCGGCTCCTCCGGCAAGGAACTGGCGGCCGCCTGCGACAGCGCCTCCGCGCTGGCCGCGGCGTACGGCGAGGCCCTGGACGCGGCGGGGGCCACGCGGGCGGACTTCGACGTCGAGGGCGACGCGCTGACCGACGCCGGCTCGGTCGCCCTGCGCTCGGAGGCGATCGCGCTGCTCCAGAAGGAGCGGAGCGGCCTGGAGGTCTCCTTCACCCTCCCGGTGATGCCCTCGGGCCTGGACACGCCCTCCCTCGCGCTGCTGGCGTCCGCCAACGACCACGGCGTGAAGGTCTCCACGGTCAACCTCATGGTCATGAACTACGGCGAGTCCTACGGCGGCGACATGGGCGAGTACGCCCTCACCTCCGCCAAGGCCGCCCACACGCAGCTGAGGAAGGTCTTCGGGACGTCGGACGCGGGCGCCTGGCACGGCATGGCGCTCACCTCGATGCCGGGCGTCAACGACGTCGCCGGGGAGACGTTCACGCTCGCGGACGCCGCGGAGGTCCGCGCCTTCGCCGAGGAGAAGGGCATCGCCTGGGTGTCGATGTGGGCGACGTTCCGGGACCGGCCGTGCGGCGACGACTCCTCGTCGGACGACGCGCTGACCGACTGCAGCGGAGTGGACCAGGAGAGCGGCGCGTTCGCGAAGGCGTTCGCGGGATAGCGCGCGCTCAGCGACGCCGGTACACGATCCGGCCCGCGACGACGGTCGCCACGCACGTGGACGCGCCGTCCCGCACGAGCGCGGCCCGGTCGGGTACGTCGAACACCGCGAACCGCGCGGGTCTCCCGGGTGCGAGCCCGGGAAGCAGCACGAGCGGCACCGGTGAGAACGACGCGGGCCCGGGCAGGCCGGCCGGACGCCCCGCCAGGGCGAGCCCCGCTCCCCGCACCGCGTCCAGGGCCGCGCGGCTGCGCAGCTCACCGGCGACGGCGACCGTGCCGTGCGCCAGCATCCGCTGCACCCCGCGCCGGGCACTGGCGCCCCGCGCGGACGGCTGGCCGTCGAGGAGTGCCCGCGCGCGCTCCCCGAAGACCGGCTCGGTACCGAGCCGGTCCGCTTCGCGCGGGTCGGGGTGGTAGGCCTGCTCCAGCAGTTCCGGACCGTAGGGGTTGAGCAGTCCGGGCGTCAGGAGCCCGGGCCACCGGCGCACCCGGGCCCGCGGGTGGTCGGCGGCCAGTGCCTCGTACGGGCCGACGGCGGCGAGATGCGCGCCGTCGACCACGACGGCCGCCTCGGGCGAGGCTTCGGCGACGTGGATCGTCAGCACGGCGGCGTCAGTTGGAAGCGAGCAGCTTCAGCTCGGGGTGGGCCGTGCCGCCCTCGATCGCCGTGGACGAGATGTGGGAGACCACTCGCTCGTCGACGGGGTCGTTCGCCGGGTCGTCGTGCACGACGAGGTGCTCGTACGTCGTGGAGCGCTGCGCCGGGACGCGGCCCGCCTTGCGGATCAGGTCGATGATCTCGAGCCGGTTGGAGCGGTGCTTGGCGCCGGCCGACGAGACCACGTTCTCCTCCAGCATGATCGAGCCGAGGTCGTCGGCGCCGTAGTGCAGGGAGAGCTGGCCGACCTCCTTGCCGGTGGTCAGCCACGAGCCCTGGATGTGGGCGACGTTGTCGAGGAAGATCCGGGCGATGGCGATCATCCGCAGGTACTCGAAGAGCGTGGCCTGCGTGCGGCCCTTCAGGTGGTTGTTCTCGGGCTGGTAGGTGTACGGGATGAAGGCGCGGAAGCCGCCGGTGCGGTCCTGCACGTCCCGGATCATCCGCAGGTGCTCGATGCGCTCGGCGTTGGTCTCGCCGGTGCCCATCAGCATGGTGGACGTCGACTCGACGCCCAGTCCGTGCGCGATCTCCATGATCTCCAGCCAGCGCTCGCCGGACTCCTTCAGCGGCGCGATGGCCTTGCGCGGACGCTCCGGGAGCAGCTCGGCGCCGGCGCCGGCGAAGGAGTCGAGCCCGGCCGCGTGGATCCGGGTGATGGCCTCCTCGACCGACACCCCGGAGATCCGGGCCATGTGCTCGACCTCGCTCGCCCCCAGGCTGTGGATGACGAGTTCGGGGAACTCCTTCTTGATGGCGGCGAAGTGCTTCTCGTAGTACTCGACGCCGTAGTCCGGGTGGTGGCCGCCCTGGAACATGATCTGCGTGCCGCCCAGTTCGACGGTCTCCGCGCAGCGGCGCAGGATGTCGTCGAGGTCGCGGCTCCAGCCCTTCTTCGTGTCCTTGGGGGCCGCGTAGAAGGCGCAGAACTTGCACGCCGTGACGCACACGTTCGTGTAGTTGATGTTGCGCTCGATGATGTACGTCGCGATGTGCTCGGTGCCCGCGTACCGGCGCCTGCGGACGGCGTCGGCGGCGGCGCCGAGCGCGTGCAGGGGGGCGTCGCGGTAGAGGACGAGGGCCTCTTCGGGGGTGATCCGCCCACCGGCGGCGGCACGGTCGAGGATGGGCTGAAGGTCGGCCTTCTCGGTCACCGGCGTCCCTTTCGTAAGGGTTGTGGACGGACGCGACCAGCGTACGCCAGGCCCTTTCCCCGGCCGCGCTCAGGCCGCGTACGCGCCCGCGAGGACGCCGAGGAAGGCGCCCGCGAGCAGGAACGGGCCGAAGGCGATGGCCGTCCGGCGCCCGGCCCGGCCCGCGACGACGAGCGCGCCCCCGTACACCGCCCCGAGCAGGAACCCGGCGAAGGTGCCCAGCATCAGCGTCGGCCAGCCGTACCAGCCGAGGACGGCACCGGCGCCCAGGGCGAGTTTGACGTCCCCGAAGGCCATGCCGGCGGGGTTGACGAGGAACAGCGCGAAGTAGCCGGCGCCGAGCGCGAGGGCGCCCAGCAGGGCGGTGCTCCACTCCCCGGCGTGCTCGGGCAGGAGCGCGGTGACGCCGAGCAGGGCGAGCGCGGTGCCCGCCAGCGGGAGGGTCAGGGGGTCGGGCAGCCGCCGTACCCGCAGGTCGACGACCGCCAGCAGCACGCCGGCCGGCGCGAGCAGCAGCCAGACGGCCAGCTCGGGCCGGGTCCCGGTGGCGGCGGCGAGGGCGGCGCAGACCAGGGCGGTGACGACGGCCGGCACGGCGGCGCCGGGACCGTACGACGCCGGGGCGGGCCGTCCGTCCGCGACCGCGTCGGATCCGTCCGCGACCGCACGCGGCCCTCCCGGCACCGCGCGGGGCCGGGCCGCCGCCGCACCCGGCTCTCGCGGCTCCGCAGGGGATGCGCACCGTGCGCACCGCGCCGGACCGAGCCACCCCCGCAGGGGATGAGCGGCCGGGCACGCGTCGTGCCACGCCTCACCGGAGGGGGCGGAGAACCGGTAGGCCGCCCGCGGCAGCAGCGCGCCCGTCACCGCGCCCCAGAGCACGGCGACGAGGAGGACCAGCACATCGACCACATCGACGCTCAGCACGCGCACACCCTAGGGGGCTCCGCCCCGCGGCCGGTGCCTTTCCCGCCGACCCGGCCTACCCGACCTTCGACAGCCGTGCCTCGGGCCTGCCCGACGCGGCGCTCTCGGAGGCGTAGTCCAGGTCGTCGCCGACGGGCGTGAAGCGGACGGTCGTGGGCGACTGGTTGCAGCCGCTGTGGTTGTCCTCGGCACCGACGGACGCGGCGACGATCTGTTCGTCCGTCACCTGTTTCAGCGTCAGGACGTCGACGCAGACGCCGCCCAGCTGGTCGGTCTGGCGCAACCGCCCCAGCTCCTGGCCGACGCCGGCCTTCTCGATGGTGACGCGGAAGGTGCCCGCCGGGAGCGTGCCGCCGAGGGCGGTGCCCTGGCCCTCCCAGGTGCCGAGGTAGGCGGCGGGGACGGTGCCCGCACCGGACGGTGCGGGGGTTTCGCCGTCCGCACCGCCCGAGCCGCCGGCGCCGGGGTCGCTGCTCCGGTCGCCGCTCGGAGCGGACGGCGACCGGGCGTCGCGGTCGGCGCCGCCGCCGGCGGCGTCCCGGCGCTCGCCCGGCAGCAGGTCGAGCAGGAACACCGAGCCGACCGTCACCGCGGCCAGCGCCCCCGCCACGGCGAGGGCCACCGTGCAGCTGAGCCTGCGCCCGCGTCCGTCACCGCCCCGCGTCGAGGCCGCCGCCATGTGCACGGACAGCTTCCCGGGCCCCCGCCCACCGTCCCGCGGCCCGGGCACCGCACCGGGGGACGCGGAACCATCCGCGGGCGCCCCGGGAAACGCGGGTGCCTCGGGAGCCACGGAGTGCGCGGGAGACACGGGGTGCGCGAGAGACACGGAGTGCACGGGAGACACGGAGTGCACGGGAGACACGGAGTGCGCGGGAGGCGCGGAAGCCCCGGTGGGCGCGGAAGCCCCGGTGGGCGCGGGAATCCCCGGCATCACCGGCGGCGGCCCGAAGGCTCCGACGGTGGGCGCGGGAACCCCCTCCCCGCCTGCCGTCTCCGCCCCCGCCGTCACCGACGGCCGGCTGAAGCCCACCGGCCCCGACCCCGGCGCGTCCTCCCCCGCCGCCTCCAGGTTGAGCAGCTGTACGGCGCTCCGGCTGACCTGTTCCACCAGCGCCCCCGGCAGCCAGCCGCCCGCGACCAGCCGGGCGGCGCCGTCCGGGGCGAGCCGCCGGGCCACCTCGCCGGGGGCGGGACGGGCGGCGGGGTCCTTGGCCAGGCACCGGCGGACCAGTTCCCGCACCTCGCCGTCCAGGGTGCCGAGCTCCGGCTCCTCGTGGACGACCTTGTAGAGCAGCGCGGCCGAGGAGTCCCCGGGGAAGGGCGGCGCGCCGGTCGCCGCGAAGGCGAGGACCGCGCCGAGGGAGAAGACGTCGGCGGCGCCGGTGACGCCCTTGCCGAGGATCTGCTCGGGCGACATGTAGCCGGGCGAGCCGATCGAGACGCCCGTCGAGGTCAGGGAGGCGGTGCCGTCCGTGGCCCGGGCGATGCCGAAGTCGATCAGCAGGGGGCCGTCGAGGGTGAGCAGGACGTTGGACGGCTTCACGTCCCGGTGTACCAGGCCCAGCTCGTGCACCGCGGCCAGCGCCTCACCGAGGCCCGCGCCCAGCGCCCGCACGGAGTGGGCGGGCAGCGGGCCGCCGTCCGCGACCGCCGCCGCCAGGGACGGTCCGGCCGCGTACGCGGTGGCGACCCAGGGCACGCGCGCGTCGGGGTCGGCGTCGAGCACGGGCGCCGTCCAGGCGCCGCCCACCCGGCGGGCGGCCTCCACCTCACGGCGGAACCGGGCCCGGAACTCCTCGTCCAGCGCGAAGTGCGGGTGCACGATCTTCACGGCGACCGTCCGGCCGCCGGCGCTGCGGCCCAGGTAGACCCTGCCCATGCCGCCGGAGCCCAGCCGGCCGAGCAGCCGGTAGGGCCCCACGACGGTGGGTTCGTCGACATCGAGCGGCCGCATCGGCCCACCCCTCCCCCGTACGCCGGAACCTGCCAGCAGCGTAGTGGGCCGACGGCGCGACGCTCAGGGTTCGAGCAGCTCCACCTTCACGTCCGCCGGGAAACCCGTCGTCGGGCCGACCCGGCGGGCGAACTCCGCGACCGCCTTCAGCTGCGGGGCGCCGAAGCGGAAGTCCAGGGTCGTGAAGTACCGCGCGAGGGTCTCCTCGTCGAAGGCCTCCCAGCGGGCCGCCTGCTCGGCGACCTTGTCGACCTCCTCCAGGGAGAGGTTGCGGGAGGCGAGGAAGGCCTCGTGCACCTTGCGGGCGATGACCGGCTCGCGCTCCACGTAGTCGCGCCGGGCCGCCCAGACCGCGAAGACGAACGGCAGGCCCGTCCACTCCTTCCACAGCGCGCCCAGGTCGTGCACCTCGAGACCGAGGCGCGGCCCGTCGATCATGTTGGCGCGCAGCGCGGCGTCACCGATGAGGACGGCCGCGTCGGCCTCCTGCATCATCACGCTCAGGTCCGGCGGGCAGGTGTAGTAGTCGGGCCGGACGCCGAAGCGCTCGGCCAGCAGCAGCTGGGCGAGCCGGACCGAGGTGCGCGAGGTCGACCCGAGGGCGACGCGGGCGCCGTCCAGCCTGTCCAGCGGGACCTGCGAGACGATCACGCAGGACATCACCGGGCCGTCGCAGCCGACGGCGATGTCGGGGAAGGCGACCAGTTCGTCGGCGTTCTTGAGGAACTCGACCAGGGTGACCGGTCCGATGTCGAGGTCGCCCTGCACCAGCTGCTCGCTGAGCTTCTCCGGGGTGTCCTTCGTCAGCTCGAAATCGAGGAGTGTTCCCGTTCTCGCGAGCCCCCAGTACAGAGGCATGCAGTTCAGGAACTGGATGTGGCCGACGCGCGGCCGGGTGCGAGAATTGTCCACATCGCGAGGCTAGCCCTCCCCCGACGGACGCCCGGAGCCGCCCCCGGTGTCGGCCGAATGACACGTGCGTTCAAACATTCGGGTGACGTGATCTTGGCCTCTGTTGCGCTCGGGGGCCTGCGTGCTAGGCTCACAGCAAGTTGCAGTTTGGTTTCCCTTGCAGTACAGAGCCTGCGGAGCATGTGACCGCGGGCTCTCGTCATTCTCAGACATATGCAGTTGTGCGGATCGGTCTTCACACTTGCTGGTTCTGGAGCAGGGCAACCCTTTGAGCCCAAGGAGGGCTTATGGCTACCGGAACCGTGAAGTGGTTCAACGCCGAAAAGGGCTTTGGTTTCATCGCCCAGGAAGGCGGCGGCCCGGACGTCTTCGTCCACTACTCCGCGATCAACGCTCAGGGATTCCGTTCCCTCGAGGAGAACCAGCAGGTGTCCTTCGACGTCACGCAGGGCCCGAAGGGTCCGCAGGCGGAGAATGTCACTCCTGTCTGATCGACAGCAGTACCCAAGGAGCCCCGCGCCGTTTCGGTGACGGGGCTCCTGCCCTTTCCGGCATCCTCGTGAATTCCCGGTGAATTCCGACGGCCGCGGACGGCCGCGGATGGCTGCGGATGGCTCCGAGCACCTCTGGATGACTGTCGGTGGCAGCCCCTAGGGTCCCGACATGACCCACGACACCGGCTTCCTGGACACCACCCGGACCTTCTACGACACCATCGCCGAGGACTACGCCGACCACTTCCGCTCCATCGGCGCCGGCACCGCGCTGGACCGGGCGCTGATGGGCGCCTTCGCCGAGCTGGTGGGACCGGAGGGACAGGTGGCCGACCTCGGCTGCGGGCCCGGCCGGGTCACCGCCCACCTCGCCTCGCTCGGCCTGCGGGTCTTCGGCCTCGACCTCTCCGCCGCCATGCTCGCGATCGCGCGCCGCGAGAACCCGGGCCTGCGCTTCGAGCAGGGCTCCATGCTGGACCTGGACCTGCCCGACGGCGCCCTCGCGGGCGCGGTCTCCTGGTACTCGTCGATCCACACGCCCTGGGACCGGCTGCCGGACCTCTTCGGCGAGGTGCGGCGCGTACTGGCCCCGGGCGGGCACTTCCTCCTCGCCTTCCAGGTCGGTGACGAGCCGAGCCGCCTCGACCGCCCCTTCGGCCACGAGGTCGCCCTGGCCTTCGAACGGCGGCGGCCGGAGCCGATGGCCGGACTGCTGGAGCGGGCCGGCTTCACCGTGCTGTCGCGGACGGTGCGCGTGCAGGAGGAGGACACCTCCGCGAAGATCCCGCAGGCGTGCCTGATCGCCCGCCGCTGAGCCGGCTCTCCCCTACTCCTCGTACAGCCCCTCCACCGCCTCCGCGAAGTCCCGCACGATCACGTCGCGGCGGAGCTTCATCGAGGGGGTCAGGTGGCCCTCCCACTCGGTGAAGTCCCTGGGCAGAACGGCGAAGCGGCGGATGGACTCCGGGCGGGAGACGAGCTTGTTCGCCTCGTCGACCGCCCGCTGGAGCACCGCCCGCAGCTCCTCGTCGTCGGTCAGCAGCTCCGGCGGCACCGGGTGCTTGCCGTTCATGCGGCGCCAGTGGGTGAGGCCGTCGGGGTCGAGGGTGAACAGGGCGGAGACGTAGGGGCGGCGGTCGCCGAGGACGATGCACTGGGAGATCAGGGGATGGGCGCGCAGCCAGTTCTCCAGCGGGGCCGGGGCCACGCTCTTGCCGCCGGCCGTGATCAGCAGCTCCTTCTTGCGGCCGGTGATCGTCAGGTAGCCCTCGTCGTCCAGGCTGCCGAGGTCGCCGGTGGGGAACCAGCCGTCGGGGGCGGCCGGGACGACGCCGCCCGCCTGGGGGTCCCAGTAGCCGTGCAGCACCTGGTCGCCGGCGACCAGGATCTCGCCGTCGGCGGCGATCCGGATCCGGGTGCCGGGCAGCGGCCAGCCCACCGTGCCCAGGCGCGGCTTCAGCGGGGGCGTCACCGTCGCCGCGGCCGTCGTCTCGGTGAGCCCGTAGCCCTCGTAGATCTCGATGCCGGCGCCGGCGTAGAAGGCGGCCAGGCGGCGGCCGAGCGGGGAGCCGCCGCAGATGACGTGCCGGACCCGGCCGCCCATGGCGTGACGGATCTTGCGGTAGACGAGAGGGTCGTAGAAGGAGCGGGCGGTCTTCAGGGCGCGGTTCGGGCCGCCGCCCGAGCCGGTCTGGCGGGCCTCCACGGCCTCGCCGTAGCGCACCGCCACCGAGACCGCGCGGTCGAAGACCGCGGCCCGCCCGCCCGACTCGGCCTTGGCGCGCGCACCGTTGAAGACCTTCTCCAGCATGTACGGGATGGTCAGCAGGCAGGTCGGCCGGAAGGCGGCCAGGACCGGCAGCAGGTCCTGCGGCTTCAGGCTCGGCGCGTGCCCGAGGCGGACCCGCGCGCGGACGCAGGCCACGGCGACCATCCGGCCGAAGACGTGGGACATGGGGAGGAAGAGCAGGACCGACGGTTCCTCCGACTCCGCCTTGAAGACGGGGTGGAGCAGCTCGATCGCGTTGTCGACCTCGGCGAAGAAGTTGCCGTGGGTCAGGACGCAGCCCTTGGGGCGGCCGGTGGTGCCCGAGGTGTAGATGACGGTGGCGAGCGTGCTCGGGCTCAGCATGCCCCGGCGTACGTCCACCTCCGCGTCCGGCACCCGCGCGCCCAGCTCGGCCAGCTGCTCCACGTGTCCCTTCTCCATGACCCACAGGTGCCTCAGGTCGGGGAGGCGGTCCAGCTCGGGACCGAGGGCCGCCGCCTGCGCGGCCGTCTCGGTGACCAGGGTGACCGCGCCGGAGTCCTGGAGGATCCAGCGGAGCTGGAAGAGGGAGGAGGTCGGGTAGACCGGGACGGTGACGAGGCCCGCGGCCCACGCGGCGAAGTCCAGCAGTGTCCACTCGTACGTCGTCCGGGCCATGATCGCTATCCGGTCGCCCGGCCTCAGGCCCTCGGAGATCATCCCCTTGGCCACCGCGAGCACCTGCCCGGCGAACTCGGCCGCCGTCACGTCGCTCCAGTGCCCGTCCCCGGACCGGCGGCTGAGGACCACCGCGCCGGGGACGGCGACCGCGTTCTCGAAGGGCAGGTCGGCGAGGGAGCCGCGCCGCACCGGCGGCGCGAGGGGCGGTACGTACGCCTCCCGCACGGCCCCGTCCAGGTGCCGCGTCTCGGGTGCCACCAGGGTGGGACCGGGCGAGTCGGCGAAGGCGGCGGAGGGGGCGAAGGAGGGAAGCGGGGTGGTCACGGGCGGCTCCTGGAACGTGCAGCGGCGACACTGCTCAGCTGCATGACGTACGTGCCTCGCACACCGAGGCGTTCACCACCGGGGCCGGTGGGCGAGGCCCTGCCGGGGTGTTACCGGCGGTCAGGGTGAGGATCGTACGGGGCTCGCGTGGGGAGTCGGTGCGGGTTCGGGAATGGTCCGGCGCCGGGGTTGTGCAGCCTCGGGGGTTACCTGCGGGTAGGTCGCGTTCGTCCCGACGACATCGACTTACCCTGGGTAACCTTACGTCAGGGCAAGCCCCGCTCGGAAACCGTTCGTGGGGCCGGGAGCCGCCCGGCCCTGCCCGGCGGCCTGGGCCACCGCTTCGGTCCGGCCCCCTCCAGCGGGCACCGGGGCCGGTCCGCCGTCAGTACGCACACGACAGGGTGCCCGGACGTCAGCACGTCCGGGCACCCTGTCATGGCCAAGCGGTCGAGCGGCGAGGCGGTCAGGCCGCGACCGGGACGGGCTCCGCGTCCTGCTTCTCCCGCTCCGGCTCCTCCAGCGGCGAGCTGTGCGCCTCGTCGTACGCCTTGCGGTCGAGCAGGCCCTCGCGGGCGGCGACGATGACCGGGACGAGGGCCTGGCCGGCGACGTTGGTCGCGGTGCGCATCATGTCCAGGATCGGGTCGATCGCGAGGAGGAGGCCGACGCCCTCCATGGGCAGGCCCAGCGTGGACAGGGTCAGCGTCAGCATGACCGTGGCGCCGGTGAGACCGGCCGTGGCGGCGGAGCCGACCACCGAGACGAAGGCGATCAGCAGGTAGTCGCCGACGCCGAGGTGGATGTCGAAGATCTGCGCGACGAAGATCGCGGCGATCGCCGGGTAGATCGCGGCGCAGCCGTCCATCTTGGTCGTCGCGCCGAACGGCACGGCGAAGGACGCGTACTCCTTCGGCACGCCGAGGCGCTCGGTGACCTTCTGGGTCAGCGGCATGGTGCCGACCGAGGACCGGGAGACGAAGGCCAGCTGGATGGCGGGCCAGGCGCCCTTGAAGAACTGGAGCGGGCTGGCCTTGGCGACGGTGGCGAGCAGCACCGGGTAGACCACGAACAGGACGATCGCGCAGCCGACGTAGATGTCGGCGGTGAAGGTCGCGTACTTGCCGATCAGGTCCCAGCCGTAGGTGGCGATGGCGCGGCCGATGAGGCCGACGGTGCCCAGCGGGGCCAGGCGGATGACCCACCACAGGGCCTTCTGGAGGAGTTCGAGGACGGACTCGCTCAGGTTCAGGATCGGCTGGGCCTTCTCGCCGAGCTGGAGGGCGGCGATACCGGCGACGGCGGCCATGAAGACGATCTGGAGCACGTTCAGCTCGGTGAACGGCGTGATGACGTCGGTGGGCACGATGCCGGTCAGGAAGTCGAGCCAGGAGCCGGTGTGCTCGGGCTTGGCGCCGTCGGCCGGGGTGAGGCCGGTGCCCGCGCCGGGGTTGGTGACCAGGCCGATGGCGAGGCCGATGGCCACCGCGATCAGTGACGTGATCATGAACCAGAGGAGGGTGCGGGACGCCAGGCGTGCCGCGTTGTTGACCTTCCGCAGGTTGGTGATCGAGACCAGGATCGCGAAGAAGACGAGCGGGGCGACGGCCAGCTTCAGCAGGCCGACGAAGATGCCGCCGATCTTGTCCAGGGTGGTGACCAGCCAGGAGACGTCCTGACTGCGGGCCAGCCAGCCCAGCAGGGCGCCGAGGACGAGGCCGGCGATTATCTGGGCCCAGAAGGGCACCTTGAAGGACTTCGTGGGAGAAGACACGGACATGCTCCGTAGGGGGACGGGACGCGGGGACGGACGCGCAGTGCTGACGCGGGGAACAGCGGGACGAGAAGGGACGTCAGGGGCGACAGTTCGCGGACGCGCACCGACAGAGGTCCACGTGCAGGCGCGCCACGAGCCCGAGGCTCGGCGGCGTGGCGGGCGCGGCTGCTGGCTTCATGCGTATGACTTTAACACTTACGCTTTGAGACCCCCAAAGCCTCGCTTTGAGAGGCTGGGGACGACTCCTGCCCGTAAAACGCACAGCGCCCCGGTTTCCTGTGATTCGGAAACCGGGGCGCGCGAACGCGTGACGGGAGCTACGAGGTCTGGCCCTGCACGCGGGCGGCCTCGTCGGCGAGGTCCTCCTGGCTGCGGCTGGCCTCCAGGTTGGCCTTCATGCGGTCCACCCGCTGCACGACCTGCACGGAGGCGCGGTCCCGCTCCCCGCGCAGCACCACGAAACTGATGGGGGCCGAGAGCAGCAGGGACAGCAGGACGATCCACATGCCGTTGGAGTCGCCGAGGCCGCGCGGGAACACGCCGGCGTAGACGAGGCCCCAGACGGCCACGAGGCAGCCCACGAAGATCCCGAGGCGCATCAGCGTGTAGCGGAGCATCTCAATCCACTCTTCCGTTTGGTGGAGGCCAGAACGTACCCAAATAGGCAATGTCCAGTGAAGCACGCCGGGGCCCGCGCGCCACAGCCGGGGTGCCGCGCTCAGGCCAGTGGCAGCAGCATCGTGATGTCGTCCCGGTCGTCACCCGGCGCCACGCGGATCGCGCCGGGCACCCGGCCGACCTCCTTGTAACCGCAGGACGCGTAGAACCGCTCCCGACCGCCACCGCCCCGGCAGGTGAGCCGGATCGCCTCGATGCCGTCGCAGGTGCGGGCCGCGTCGGCGGCGGCGGCCATCAGGTCCCGGCCATACCCGCGGCCCTGGTGGCGCGGGTGGACCATCACCGTGTAGAGCCACAGCCAGTGGGTCATCAGCCGGTGCGTGTTGAGGGCGAGGAACGCGGTGGCGGCCACCCGCCCCTCCTCGTCGTGTCCGACGAGGAGCCGGGTGCGGCCCTCCGCCATGGCCACCATGTGCTTGACCAGATCGGGGCGGATGTCCTCCCGCGTCACCGGCGGCACGAAGCCGACGGCGCCGTCGGCGTTGGACACGTCGGTCCACAGGCCGAGGACGCCGTCGCGCAGTTCGGGGGTCAGGGCGGGGTCGAGCGTGAAAGTAAGGGGCACGGGAATATATTAACCATTACCAGCCCGCTCTCGGGAAGAGATTCACGACAACACCCGCGCCGCCACCTCCAGGTCGGAGACCAGTCCCCGGTAGGCGCCCTCCCGGTCGTCCGCCCGCAGCACCGCCGACGGGTGCACCGTCGGCACCAACGTCTCGGTCCGCCCGTGGATCTCCTCCTCCAGGACGGTGCCGCGCACCTGCGTGACCCGGAACGACGAGCCGAGCAGCGCCTTCCCGGCGGTGGCACCGAGCACCACGATCAGCTCGGGTTCCACCACGGCCAGTTCCGCGGCCAGCCACGGCCCGCACGCCGTCGACTCGCGTACGGTGGGCGACTTGTGGACACGGCGCTTGCGCGGCTCGGCCTGCGTGAACTTGAAGTGCTTGACGGCGTTGGTGACGTACGCGTCCGCCGGGTCGATGCCCGCTTCCGCCAGGGCCCGGCCGAGGAGTTCGCCGGCGGGGCCGACGAAGGGCCTGCCCTGGCGGTCCTCCTGGTCACCGGGCTGCTCGCCGACGAGCATGACGCGCGCGTCCGCCGTGCCGGCGCCGAACACGGTCTGCGTGGCGTCCCGGTGCAGGGGGCAGCCGCGGCAGCCGGCGGCGGCCTTCCGCAGGGCGGCGAGGCCGCCGCGGTCCGGAACGAAGGGCTGCGCGGTGTAGTCGTCCTCGGGTGACTTGGTGACGGCCATGCGGTGCGGGTACCCGCCGTGGGCGGTTCGGACCCGGTGCCGGGCGCGGGGGTGCGGGTGGCTGCTCGCGCCCACGCGGCGGAGCCGCATATCGATACAGCCCCGCGCCTCTTTCAGGGGCGTCCGGTGAACGTGCCCCGAAGGGGCGCGGGGAACTGCGCGAACATCCCCACGCACCCGCACCCGGAGAACGGCCGGGGATTCAGACCCGCATCGCCTGCGGCGTATCGCGACGCGCCGGGTCGGGGCCCTCGTACTCGCGGATGATCTCGTACCGCGTGTTCCGCTCCACCGGGCGGAATCCGGCGTCGCGGATCAGGTCGAGCAGGTCCTCGCGGGTCAGCTTGTTCGGCGTGCCGTAGTCGTCCGCGTCGTGCGTGATCTTGTACTCGACGACCGACCCGTCCATGTCGTCGGCGCCGTGCTGGAGCGCGAGCTGCGCCGTCCGGACGCCGTGCATGACCCAGAAGACCTTGACGTGCGGGACGTTGTCGAACAGCAGCCGCGACACCGCGAAGGTCTTCAGCGCCTCCGCGCCGGTCGCCATCTGCGTCCGCCCCTGGAGCCGGTTGCGGATCTTCCCGTCCTTCATGTCCACGAAGTCGTGCTGGTAGCGCAGCGGGATGAAGACCTGGAAGCCGTTCGTCTCGTCCTGCAGCTCACGCAGCCGCAGCACGTGGTCCACACGGTGACGGGGCTCCTCGATGTGGCCGTAGAGCATGGTGCACGGGGTCTTGAGCCCCTTCTCGTGCGCCAGGCGGTGGATGCGCGACCAGTCCTCCCAGTGGGTGCGGTGGTCGACGATGTGCTGCCGCACCTCCCAGTCGAAGATCTCGGCGCCGCCGCCGGTCAGGGACTCCAGACCGGCGTCGATCAGCTCGTCGAGGATGTCGGAGGCGGACATCCCGGAGATCGTCTCGAAGTGGTGGATCTCGGTGGCGGTGAACGCCTTGAGCGACACGTTCGGCAGCGCGGCCTTCAGTTCGCGCAGCGAGCGCGGGTAGTAGCGCCACGGCAGGTTCGGGTGCAGGCCGTTGACGATGTGCAGCTCGGTGAGGTTCTCGCCCTCCATCGCCTTGGCGAGCTTCACCGCCTCCTCGATGCGCATCGTGTAGGCGTCCTTCTCCCCCGGCTTGCGCTGGAAGGAGCAGTAGGCGCAGGACGCCGTGCACACGTTGGTCATGTTGAGGTGGCGGTTGACGTTGAAGTGGACGACGTCGCCGTTCTTCCGCGTCCGCACCTCGTGCGCGAGGCCACCGAGCCAGGCGAGGTCGTCCGACTCGTACAGCGCGATGCCGTCCTCGCGGGTCAGGCGGACGCCCGCCCGCACCTTCTCCTCCAGCTCGCGCTTGAGCCCGGCGTCCATGCGATACCTCTTTCTCCGACAGACTCCGTAAACCGTACGCCCCGCCCGCTACACCTCTTCGGGCAGCTCGCCCACCCGGTTCTCCCACTTGGTGGAGAGCACGATGGTGGTACGGGTCCGCGATACGCCCTTCGTGCCGGACAGCCGGCGGATGATGCTCTCCAGGCCGTCCACGTCGGCCGCGCGCACCTTGAGCATGTACGAGTCGTCGCCGGCGATGAACCAGCAGTCCTCGATCTCCCGCAGGTCCCGCAGCCGCTGCGCGACGTCCTCGTGGTCGGCGGCGTCGGAGAGCGAGACGCCGATCAGGGCGGTGACGCCGAGGCCGAGCGACGCGGAGTCGACGGTGGCCCGGTAGCCGGTGATGACACCGGCCGCCTCCAGCCGGTTGATGCGGTCGGTGACACTGGGTCCCGACAGTCCGACGAGGCGTCCCAGCTCCGCGTAGGAGGCCCGGCCGTTCTCCCTCAGGGCCTGGATGAGCTGCCTGTCCACCGCGTCCATGCGATCGAAGCCTTCCACTGAAGAGGTCTGAAGATACGTGTGGGGGGAGATGGTGCTCGTGGGGTGTGCTTGTGAGGTGTGCTTGTGAGGTGTGCTCGTGGGGGGGGGTGTTCGTGCTCAGCCGGCGGGGCGCGCCCCTCCGCCGAGCTCGCCGCGCCAGCGGCGGTACAGGCCGTGCTCGACGCCCGCCGCGTCCAGGACGCGTCCGGCGACGAAGTCCACCAGGTCCTGGATGTGCGTCGCCCCCGCGTAGAAGGCCGGGGAGGCGGGCACCACGCTCGCGCCCGCGTCGTCCAGGGTCACCAGGTGCCGCAGCGTCCGGCCGTCCAGCGGGGTCTCCCGTACGGCCACGACCAGTGTGCGCCCCTCCTTCAGGGTCACGCTCGCCGCCCGCTGCAGCAGGTCCTTCGACAGCCCCAGCGCGACCCCGGCCACGCAGGCCGTGGAGGCGGGCACGATCAGCATGCCCTTGGCGGGGTACGACCCCGAGGACGGCCCGGCCGCGAGGTCGCCCGCGCTCCAGTGCCGTACCCGGTCGCCGTCGAGGTCGACGTCGAAGGCGTCCGGCTTGCCGTCGGCTCCGCGGGCCAGCCACTCGCGCAGGTCCTGCTGCCAGTGGGCGTCGCGGAAGGAGATGCCGGTCTCGTCGAGCAGGGTGAGCCGCGAGGCCCGGCTGACCACCAGGTCGACGCTCTCGCCGGCCGCGAGCAGCGCCCGCAGCACGGACGCCGCGTACGGCGTACCGGACGCCCCCGACACCCCCACGATCCAAGGCGCGCGCTGCGTCTGTCCTGGCTTCATGATGTCGAGCCTAGCCGCAGGCCCCGGGTATTCAGACGGTGAGGCCCCGAACCAGCAGATCCAGCAGCGCGCACACGAACAGGGCGATGCCGATGAAGCCGTTGACGCTGAAGAACGCCCGGTTCAGGCGGGTCAGGTCGTGCGGCCGCACGATCGTGTGCTCGTAGACGAAGGCGCCCGCGACGATCAGCAGGCCGAGCCAGAAGAAGGCGCCGGCGTCGGTGGCGACGGCGTACCAGGCGAACAGGGCCGTGGTGACGGTGTGGCAGGCACGGGCGCCCCAGATGGCCGCGGGAATGCCGAAGCGGGCCGGGACGGACTTCACGCCGACCTGCCGGTCGGTCTCGACGTCCTGGCAGGCGTAGATCAGGTCGAAGCCGCCGATCCAGATGCCGACGGCGAGGCCGAGGATCACGGCGTCCCAGGACCAGCTGCCGCTGATCGCCAGCCAGCCGCCGACCGGGCCCATGGCCTGCGCGAGCCCGAGGATGGCCTGCGGGAAGTTCGTGAACCGCTTGCCGTAGGGGTACACCACCATCGGGATCACCGCGACGGGCGCGAGGGCCAGGCAGAGCGGGTTGAGCAGGGCCGCCGCGCCGAGGAAGACGACGAGGGCGACGAGCGCGCCGGTCCAGGCGTGCTTGACCGACATCGCGCCGGTGACCAGCTCGCGGTGGGCGGTGCGCGGGTTACGGGCGTCGATCTCGCGGTCGATGATCCGGTTGACGGCCATCGCGAAGGTGCGCAGGCCGACCATGGCGACGGTGACCAGGAGCAGCCGGCCCCAGTGGATGTTCTCGTCCCACTCGTACATCGCGGTGAGGGAGGCGATGTAGGCGAAGGGCAGCGCGAAGACCGAGTGCTCGATCATCACCAGGCGCAGGAACGCCTTGGTACGCCCCGGCTGCGGCATCGCGGCGGCGGAGGCGCTCACAGGCCGTACTCCGTCCAACGGCGCTCGACCGGGCCACCCCCGCATCGGCGGGGAAGCCCCGCCGATGCGATGCCGCGCTCCCTCATGACCTTGGCTGTCACAGACCGTATTCCTTCCAGCGTCGCGTCACCCGTTCGGATGTCTCCGGGTCGGACAGCACCATGTCCGGCCAGCCCCCGTCGCGCGTGTACCCCTCCTCGGGCAGCTTCTTCGTCGCGTCGATGCCCGCCTTGCCTCCCCAGAACTGCTGGTAGGAGGCGTGGTCGAGGTGGTCGACCGGGCCCTCGACGACCGTGAGGTCGCGGGCGTAGTCGGTGTTGCCGAGCGCGCGCCAGGCGACCTCGTGCAGGTCGTGGACGTCGCAGTCGGCGTCGACGACGACGATCAGCTTGGTCAGGGACATCATGTGCGCGCCCCAGATGGCGTGCATCACCTTCTGGGCGTGTTTGGGGTACTTCTTGTCGATCGACACGATCGCACAGTTGTGGAAGCCGCCCGCCTCCGGGAGGTGGTAGTCCACGATGTCCGGGACGATGATCTTGAGGAGCGGGAGGAAGAACCGCTCCGTCGCCCGCCCCAGCGGGCCGTCCTCCGTCGGGGGCCTGCCGACCACGATCGACTGGAGCAGCGGGCGCCTGCGCATCGTCACGCAGTCGATCGTCAGGGCCGGGAAGGGCTCCTGGGGCGTGTAGAAGCCGGTGTGGTCGCCGAAGGGGCCCTCGGGCAGCATCTCGCCGGGCTCCAGCCAGCCCTCCAGCACCACCTCGGCGTTGGCCGGGACCTGGAGCGGCACGGTCTTGCAGTCGACCATCTCGATCCGCTTGCCCTGCACGAAGCCGGCGAAGAGGTACTCGTCGATGTCGCCGGGCAGCGGCGCGGTGGAGGCGTAGGTGACGGCGGGCGGGCAGCCGAAGGCGATGGCGACGGGCAGGCGCTCGCCGCGCCGGGCCGCCACCTGGTAGTGGTTGCGGCTGTCCTTGTGGATCTGCCAGTGCATGCCGATGGTGCGCTTGTCGTGGCGCTGGAGCCGGTAGAGGCCCAGGTTGCGGATGCCCGTCTCCGGGTCCTTGGTGTGGGTGAGGCCCAGGTTGAAGAAGGAGCCGCCGTCCTTCGGCCACGTGAAGAGGGCGGGCAGCCGCTCCAGGTCCACGTCGTCGCCGCGCAGGACGACCTCCTGCACGGGCGCGCTGTCGGACTTCACCTTCTTCGGCGGCACGTGCGCCATCGCGCCGAGCTTGCCGAACGCCTCGCGCATCCCGACGAAGCCCTGCGGCAGCTCGGGCTTCAGCAGCCCGCCGATCTTGTCGGAGATGTCGCTGTACGCCTTCAGGCCGAGGGCCTTGAGCAGGCGCCGGTCGGTGCCGAAGACGTTCATCGCGAGGGGCATGTCGGAGCCCTTCACGTTCTCGAAGAGCAGGGCGGGGCCGCCGGCCTTGTTCACCCGGTCGACGATCTCCCCGACCTCCAGGTACGGATCCACCTCGGCCTTGATGCGCTTGAGGTCGCCCTCGCGCTCCAGCGCCCTGAGCAGGGAGCGAAGATCGTCGTAAGCCATGGGGTCCAGTATCCCCGAGCGGCTACGCTGGCCCTGAACCTGGGGGCCGTGACGCGTCCCCGCCCACCGCTTCCGCTGGAGAGGCCCCATGCTCCGGGTGCTGATGTTCCTCGTGCCACTGGCGTTGAGCGTCTACGCGTTCATCGACTGCATCAGCACGAAGGACGACGACATCCGCCACATGCCCAAGCCGTTGTGGGCGATCCTCGTGCTGCTGTTCCCGCTGGTCGGGTCGATCTCCTGGATCATCGCGGGCAAGAAGCGGCACCCGGCCGGCGCAGCGCCCTGGGGCGGCGGCGCTCAGCGGCGGTGGGTGGCCCCGGACGACAACCCCGACTTCCTGAAGTCCCTCGGCGAGGAGAAGCACAGGGACCCGGACGGGGACAAGGACGAGGATCCGAAGAGGGACTGAACCGGCGATCGGGGCCGGGCCCCCGCTCGCCCTCCGCCCTCCGCCCTCCGCTCACCCGTCCGCCTGTCTGTCCGGGCCCGTTGCCGTACATTCCCCTCGTACGTACGGTCACGGGCCCGAACGGTCCTCCAGTGTGGACCACCACGGCCCCGAATTGGAAGTTCCTTCTAGAAACTCGCTTCAGACCCGTGTGTGGGAACCCAGCCCGATCAGGCAGTACACGTACTCGTCGATCGCCGTTCCGTTGAGCGACAGGGCGAGCAGCACGGCCGCGTCGGCGGCCGCCGACGCCCCCGCCCGAGTGCGCATCTCTGATCCAGACATGCGCACAGTGTGCGGCGACGGACAGGGAACTGGAGTAGTTTTCTAGAAAGCCACTCTAGAACTCCGCCGGAAACGGTACAGGAGGAACAGTGCTTTACGCTGACCGTCACGGTCCCCGGCGAAGAACGGTCGTCCCATGAGCCCCAAGCAACAACGCGGTGAGGCCACCGTCGAGCTGCTCCTGGACGCCGCGCTGCGGGTGTACGGCGAAGCGGGCGAGCAGGGGCTGACCGTCAGCGCCGTGACCAAGGCCAGCGGTGTGAGCCTCGGCAGCCTCTACCACCACTTCGGCAGCATCGACGGCCTCGTCGGCGCGCTGCTGATGCGGTGGCTGGAGCGGCTGCTGGGCGAGATGGTCACCGCGCTGGAACGTTCACGCACCGCCCGGACCGGCATCCGCGCCCTCGTGCACACCTACTTCTCCTTCATCCGGGAGCACCCGGAGGCGGGCCGGCTCCTGCACTCCTCCCACGCCGACCGCCTCGGCATGGCCCAGGCCAAGCAGCTCCGTGACGCCCAGGAGGCCAGGCTGACACCACTGGCGGGCTGGGCCCGGCGGTACGTCGACAAGGGCGAGCTCGCGCCCCTTTCCCCGCCGCTGATCGAGTCCCTGGTCCTGGGCCCGGTCGTCGGCGCGTCCCGCCGCTGGCTGACCCTCGGCGACATCGACCTGGACGAGGCCGCCCGCGACCTGCCGGAGCGCATCTGGCGGTCGGTGAGCGCGGAGGCGGGGTGAACGGCGAAGGCCGGTTCCCGTGACCCGGTCGGGGTCACGGGAACCGGCCTCGCGGCGCTCGGTGCTTCCGGGTCAGAAGCCGGCGGACTGGAGCGCGCCCAGGCCGACGTCGGCGTAGGAGTGCTTGCCGGAGACGAAGATGTTCACGCCGTAGTAGTTGAACAGCCAGCAGGCGAACGCGGCCAGGGCCAGGTAGGCGGCCTTGCGGCCCTTCCAGCCGGCCGTCGCGCGGGCGTGCAGGTAGCAGGCGTAGGCGACCCAGGTGATGAAGGACCAGACCTCCTTGGGGTCCCAGCCCCAGTAGCGGCCCCAGGCGTCGCCCGCCCAGATGGCGCCCGCGATGATCGTGAACGTCCACAGCGGAAAGACGGCGGCGTTGACCCGGTAGGCGAACTTGTCGAGGGAGGCGGCGGCGGGCATCCGGTCCAGGACCGAGTTGGCGAAGCGGCCGGGGGTGCCGCCGGTGGCGAGCTTGTTCTCGTACGAGTCCTTGAAGAGGTACAGGATCGTGGCGACCGCGCCGACGTAGAAGACCGCGCCGCAGAAGATCGCCGTCGAGACGTGGATGTACAGCCAGTACGAGTGCAGGGCCGGGACCAGCTGGTCGCTCGCGGTGTACAGGACGGTGACGGCGAGGCCGAGGTCGAGCAGGACCGTGGTGGACAGGAACAGGCCGAGCCAGCGGACGTTCTTCCGCAGAGCGAGCAGCAGGAGGTACACACCGACGACCACCGTGGTGAGCGTGATGTTGAACTCGTACATGTTGCCCCACGGCGCCCGCTTCACCGACAGGGCCCGCGTGAGCACGCCACCGGCCTCGATGGCGAAGGCGAGCACGGTGAGCGAGACGGCGATCCGCCCGTAGAGGTCGCCCTTCTCGGTGCCACCGTGGGCGCCCGGCCCGTCGGGTACGTCACGGGAGCCGGCCGCGGCGCGCACGGTGACCTTCGGCCGCTCCAGCACGGCGGTGCCGCCGGCCTTGTTCACGGTGACGGCGGGTGCGGCCTTCGCCTTCTCCGCCGTGGCCGCGGTGAGCGCGGCGGCCGTACGGCCGACCTTGCTGCGGCTGCCGAAGAGCCACTCGGCGATGTGGGCGAAGAAGGCCAGGGTGTAGACGGCCATCGCGGAGTAGATCAGCGTGTTGCTGAGGTTCGCGAGATGCTCGTTGGTGGCGGCGGCCAACTCCGTTGCGGCCTCTGTTGCGGCGGCGAGAGTCACTTCTCAGCCCCTTCGGCAGGTACGACTCGGGGATCGGGGGTTTCGGGATCGGCGTCGGCGTCGGGTGCGCCGGGCGCCCGCTCGTACAGGACCCCGGCCAGCTCGCCGAGCTCCTCGGGCAGCTTCGTGGACTCGCTGCGGCCCAGGCCCGCCATCTCGACGACCGTGACGCCGTCGGCGCCCTTGACGGCCCGCACCCACACGCGGCGGCGCTGGATGAACAGGGAGCCGGCGAGACCGAGGATGGCGACGACGGCGCCGGCGAGCGCCCAGCCGCTGGCGGGCTGCCGGGTGACCTGGAAGTTGGCCCACTCCTTGACGCCGTCGAAGGTCACCGTCCCGGCGCCGTTCGGCAGGGTCATGGTCTCGCCGATGGCGAGCCGCCGTGCGAACGGGTTGCCCTCGGAGTCCTTGAACTGCTTCAGCTTGCGGGTGTCCAGCTGGTACACGCTCTTCGGCGTGCCCGCGTCCACGCCCAGGTCGCCGTGGTAGGCGTTCAGGGCGAGCCTCGGATTGATCAGCGCCGGGAACTGGGAGAACATCGTCCCCTGCCCCTCCCCGGCGAAGGTCGGCACGAACACGGCCGAGAAACCGAGCTGCTCCCTCACGCCCTGGGCGTTGCGGTAGCCGTCCCGGATCATGACGGCGCCGGAGGAGGTGACGTTGGCGTCCTGCGGCAGCAGCGCCGTCGCCTCGCGGTCCATGACGACGTTGCCCTTGGCGTCCTTGACGGTGAGGACGGGCGCGTAGCCGTGGGCGGTGAGGTAGACCTTCGAGCCGTCGATCTCCAGCGGCTTGTTCACCTTGATGGTGGTCGGCCTGTCCTTGCCGTAGGCGCCCTCGCTGTAGGTGACCTCGGCCTCGTAGGTGCGGGGGGTGCCGCGGTTGGGGCCGGTCACCTCGTAGGTGCCGTGGAAGTCCTTCAGGGTGAAGCTGAAGGGGGTCAGGTCGTGGTCCGGGTCGAAGAGGTTGCCGGACTTGAAGTCGTCGTACTGGGTGAGGGTGTTGGAGAAGCCGTCGCCCTCCAGGATCAGTTTGTTGCCCTCGTACTTGAACAGCTGGCCCCAGGCGAAGGCGATCAGCATCACGATCAGCGCGATGTGGAAGGCGAGGTTGCCGGCCTCGCGCAGGTAGCCCTTCTCGGCGGCGACGGCGTCACCGACGGTGTGGGCGCGGAAGCGGCGCTTCCTCAGCAGTGCCAGCGCGGCCTCGCGGACCTGCTCGGGCTCCGCCTCGGTGCGCCAGGTGGTGTGGGCGGGCAGCCGGGTCAGGCGCCGAGGGGCGCCGGGCGGCCGGCCGCGCAGCTGGCCGACGAACTGCCAGGTGCGCGGGACGATGCAGCCGATGAGGGAGACGAACAGCAGGATGTAGATCGCGGAGAACCACACCGAGCTGTAGACGTGGAAGAGGCCGAGCTTGTCGTAGAGCGGCGCGAGGACGTCGTGCCGGGCGCGGAAGTCGACGACCTTCGTGGCGTCGATGCCCTCCTGCGGGATCAGCGACCCGGGGATCGCGCCCAGCGACAGCAGCAGGAGCAGCAGCAGCGCCACCCGCATCGACGTGAGCTGCCGCCAGAACCAGCGCACCCAGCCGAGCACCCCGAGGGCGGGGAGGGTGGGCGCGTCCTCCCGGGGAGCGGTGGAGAGCTGGGAGCCGGCGGCGCCCAGGTCCTCCTCACGGGCCGTCGCGGGCTCCTCGGCGGGGGTCTTGTCCGACCCGGTCTTCGAAGTCGTGCTCATCGAGTCAGATCCCTACAGTGAAGCCGTTGGACCAGGTCTGCATGTCCTGCACGATGCGGTCCCACGCGCCGGTCAGCAGGAGCAGGCCGGTCGCGATCATCATGATTCCGCCGATGCGCATCACCCACACATAGTGGCGCTTGATCCAGCCGAAGGCGCCGAGCGCCTTGCGGAAGGCGACCGCGGCGAGCACGAAGGGGATGCCGAGACCGAGGCAGTAGGCGACGGTCAGGACGGCGCCGCGGCCGGCGGTGCCCTGGTCGGCGGAGAGGGCCAGCACGGAGGCGAGCGTCGGGCCGATGCAGGGGGTCCAGCCGATGCCGAACAGGGCGCCGAGCACCGGGGCGCCGATCAGGCCGCTCACGGGCCTGCGGTGGAAGCGGAACTCGCGCTGGGTGAGCCAGGGCATCAGGCCCATGAAGAAGACGCCCATGAGGATCATGAAGACGCCCAGCACCTTGGTCAGGACGCCCTGGCTCTCCTGGAGGGTCTGGCCGAAGTAGCCGAACAGAGCGCCGCTGGAGACGAAGACGGCGGTGAAGCCGAGGACGAAGAGGGAGGCGCCGGCGACCATGCGGCCGCGCCGGGCCTCGCCGAGGTCGGTGCCGGTGACCCCGGTCACGTAGGAGAGATAGCCGGGGACGAGCGGCAGGACGCAGGGCGAGAAGAACGAGACGAGGCCGCCGAGGAGGGCGATGGGCAGGGCGACCAGCAGGGCGCCGTTGAGCACCGTGCCGTTGCTGCCCTCCACGGCGAGCGTGGACAGTGCGCTCACGTCACTTCTCCGCCAGGACGGGGTCGAGCATCTTGCGCAGCTTCTCCTCGCTGAGCGCCTGGAGGGTGCGCGCGGCGACCTTGCCGTCCCGGTCGATGATCAGCGTGGACGGGATGGCCTGCGGGTTGAGGGTGCCCTTCTCGAAGCGGAGCATCAGCTTGCCGGCCGGGTCGTACAGACTCGGGTAGCTGACGCCGAACTCCTTCTCGAAGGCGCGGGCCGGACCGGTGGAGGTGTCGCGGGTGTTGATGCCGACGAACTGGACGCCCTTGTCCTTGACGTCCCGGTAGACCTTCTCGAAGTTCTTGGCCTCGGCCCGGCAGGGCGGGCACCAGGAGCCCCACACGTTGAGGACGACGACCTTGCCCTCGTGGTCGGCGAGGGAGAACCGCCCGCCGTCGACGGTCTCGCCGGAGAGGTCCGGGGCGTCCGCCCGCTCACCCTTCTCGACGGTGGAGATGCCGTCCGAGCCGGTGACGAAGCCGGTCTGGCCACCGCCGCCGGAGGTCCCTCCCGAGCTGCACGCGGACACGAGCAGAGCGGCCACGGCCGCACCGGTGGTCAGGGCGGCGCGACGGCGGACGCGGACGGCGGTGCGGTTCGAGCGCAGGGGGGCGCGGCTGGCGGCACTCATGTGAAAAGTTTCGCATGTCCGTTCCGGGGATCTTGCGCGCCCCCCTCACGGGCGGAAACCCGCATTTCAGGCAGCGTTCCCGGTGGGTGTCGAGCCCCCGCCGGAGGTGTCCTTGAGGAAGGCGTTCCAGCCGCCGGCGGGCTGCTGCCCCACCTCGACCGTACGGAGCCTGGCGAGCACCTCGGGCTTCTGCGCGTCCAGCCAGTCGGTGAACTGGCGGAAGGAGACGAGCCGTATGTCCCCGCCCTTCTCCTTCTCCCGCGCGATGTGCTTGAGGGCGTTCTCGACGGCGTCCATGTAGATGCCGCCGTTCCACTCCTCGAAGTGGTTGCCGACGAAGAAGGGCGCCCGGTTCGTCTCGTACGCCCGCTGGAAGCCGGATATGTACGCCTGGGTGGCCTGGTCGCGCCAGCCCGGGTAGTTGTGGGCGGGTGCCTTGGTCGAGTTGACCGACTGGTTGGCGAGGATGTTGTAGTCCATCGAGAGGACCTCGAAGGAGTGGCCGGGGAAAGGTATCTGCTGCAGCGGCAGGTCCCAGATCCCGTCCTTCTTCACCGGCCACACCTGCCGGCCGCCGGGCGAGGAGGCGTCGTAGCGCCAGCCCAGCGCGCGGGCGGTGGGCAGCAGGTTGTCCTGGCCGAGCAGACAGGGCGTGCGGCCGCCGACGAGTTCCTTGTCGTAGTCGAAGGGCAGCGACGGCAGGTCGGTCCAGCCGGTGTTGGTCCGCCACTCCTTCACGAACGACTTCGCCTGGTCGATCTCGCTGCGCCACTGCGCCGGGGTCCAGTTGCCGACCGTTCCGCGGCCGCCGCAGAAGTGGCCGTTGAAGTGCGTGCCGATCTCGTGGCCGTCCAGCCAGGCCCGGCGGACGTTCTTCAGCGTCTCCTTGATGTGGTCGTCGGTGAGGTAGCCGATGTCCGAGGCGCCGCGCGGGTTGTTCGGCGGGTCGTAGAGGCGCTTCTTCGACTCGGGCAGCAGGTACAGCCCGGAGAGGAAGAAGGTCATGTGCGCGCCGTGCTCCTTCGCGAGGTCGAGGAAGCGCGGGAAGAGTCCGTTGCCGACCTCGCCGGCGCCGTCCCAGGAGAAGACGACGAACTGCGGCGGGGTCTGACCGGGCTCCAGCGGCACGGGCGCGTCCGGCTGGTGCGGCTGCTTGCCGGTGTACGACGTGGAGCCGTCGCCGATGGGGCGGGCGGCCGGTGCCGTGCTGCCGGACGGCGACGGCCGCCCGGCGGATCCGCCGGCCTGGTGCGAGCCGTCCGACGGGTGGGAGCCGCAGCCCGCGAGCCCGGCGGCGGCCGCGGCACCCGCGCCGAGTCCGAGCATCCCCCTGCGGGTGAGAGTGCGGGTGGAAGTGCGCATCGCAACCTCGTTCGTCACGTCCTTGGGTGGTCACTGGGTGAGAGGACGTGACGAACGTACGGGTTCCGTATATTTGTGCGGATTCCGTAACGAGGTTCGCGGAGGGTGGCGGCGGGCGGCGGGCGGCGGGCGGCGGGCGGCGGGCGGCGGGCGCGAACGACCACCGCCCGTGGACGACCGCCCGTGGACGCCGGCTGCGGACGCCGGCTGCGGGACCGTCAGGCCCCGAAGGCCTTGCCCTTCCCCTTCACCGGCTTGGCCCCCGCGAGGAGATGGGCCGGGACGAGGTCGCGGGCGGGCTCCGTGTAGCCCACGGACACGATCCGGTCGCCCCGGAACGTGAACGTCGTCAGGGACGCCAGCGTGCACTGCCGCTTGCGCGGGTCGTGCCACAGCCGCCGCCGCTCGACGTACGACCGCAGGATCCAGATCGGCAGCTGGTGGCTGACGACGACGGCCTCGTGCCCGCGCGCCTTGTCCTTGGCGGCGGTCAGCGCGCCCATCATCCGCACCACCTGGTCGACGTACGGCTCGCCCCAGGACGGCTTGAACGGGTTGACGACGTGCTTCCAGTTGGCCGGCCGGCGCAGCGCGCCGTCACCGATGCCGAAGGTCTTGCCCTGGAAGACGTTGTCGGCCTCGATGAGCCGCTCGTCGGTGTCCAGGTCCAGGCCGTGCGCCTTGGCGATCGGCGTCGCCGTCTCCTGCGCCCGCTCCAGCGGGGAGGCCACGACGTACGTCACGTCGCGCGGGGCGAGGTGCTCGGCGACCCGGTCGGCCATGCGGCGGCCCAGGTCGGAGAGGTGGTAGCCGGGCAGCCGACCGTAGAGCACGCCGGTCGGGTTCTCGACCTCGCCGTGCCGCATCACGTGGACGACGGTCAGCTCGTCGTTGCGCGTGTCGCTCATGCCGTCGCCTCCGCGGCCGCGCGGGCCGCCGCCGGAAGGGCGTCGGCGATGCGCTGCACGGCCCGGTCGTCGTGGGCGGTGGACACGAACCAGGACTCGAAGGAGGACGGCGGCAGGTAGACGCCGTTCGCGAGCAGCGAGTGGAAGAACGCGGTGTACCGGAAGGACTCCTGCGCCTTGGCGTCCTCGTAGTTCCGCACCGGGCCGTCGGTGAAGAAGACGGAGAACATGTTGGAGGCGGTCTGCAGCGTGTGCGCGACGCCCTCCTTGGACAGCGCCTCGGTGACCAGGCCCCGGATCTGCTCCGAGACGGCGTCGACCTTGGCGTAGGCCGCGTCGTCGAGGAGGCGCAGCTGGGCGAGGCCGGCGGCGGTGGCGACCGGGTTCCCGGAGAGGGTGCCGGCCTGGTAGACGGGTCCGGCCGGGGCGAGGTGCGCCATGACGTCGGCGCGCCCGCCGAACGCGGCGGCGGGGAAGCCGCCGCCCATGACCTTGCCGAAGGTCATCAGGTCGGGGACGACGCCCTCGACGCCGTACCAGCCGGCCCGGCTGGTACGGAAGCCGGTCATCACCTCGTCGGAGACGAACAGTGCGCCGTTCGCGGCGCAGGCGTCCTTGAGACCCTGGTTGAACCCGGGCAGCGGCGGCACGACGCCCATGTTGCCGGGCGACGCCTCGGTGATCACACAGGCGATCTCACCGGGGTGGGCGGCGAAGGCCGCGTGCACGGCGTCGAGGTCGTTGTACGGCAGGACGATCGTGTCGCTCGCCTGGGCACCCGTGACGCCCGGGGTGTCGGGCAGCGCGAACGTGGCGACGCCGGACCCGGCGGCGGCGAGCAGCGAGTCGACGTGACCGTGGTAACACCCGGCGAACTTGATCACCTTGGTGCGCTGCGTGAACCCGCGGGCGAGCCGGATGGCCGACATGGTGGCCTCGGTCCCGCTGGACACGAGCCGTACCTGCTCCAGCGGCGCGACCCGCTCGGTCATCGCCTCCGCGAGGGCGACCTCGCCCTCGGCGGGCGTGCCGAACGACGTCCCGCGCGCGACCGCCTCCTGCACGGCGGCGACCACCTCGGGGTGCGCGTGCCCGAGGATCATCGGACCCCAGGAACAGACGAGGTCGACGTACTCGCGCCCGTCCGCGTCCGTCAGGTAAGGCCCGGTGCCGGACACCATGAACCGGGGCGTGCCGCCGACGGCGCGGAACGCCCGCACCGGGGAGTTCACACCACCCGGCGTGACGACCGACGCACGGTCGAACAGAGCCTGCGAGGCCGGTGCTTCGTATGGATATGCCAGTTCGCTCATGACCTGCGACGTCTCCGACCTTCTCGACCTTCTCCGACTTCTCGGACCCTGCTCCGGCTCTGGTTGCCCAGGGTGACCTCGTTCAGGGTAGACAACCGGTCCGAACACCGTGTCGTCTGCCAGACTGGGAGTCCGTCCACGCAGCTCATGCGGGCGGCGCGGGCAGGGGCCGCCGGCTCCTGCGGGCATGACGGCCGTACGACGGCCATATGTCCCCCGCACGTTTCGGCGGGCGGCCGTGGGGGAGGTCACTGACACGATGATCGGGTTGCGCGGCGGGGGTCACGCGTCCTAGAAAAGCAGTCGGGTGGAGATATGCATCGCGGTGGCGGACTGGGCGAGGGGACCGACGGCCTGGGTCCTCGACGTGCCCGGCGGGGAAGGCACCGACGCGACGCGGAGGACACGGCCGAAGCACGCGAGACACGTCAGGCACACGGTGCGCCGAACGAGCCCGACCGGACCGGCCGACGGACCGGCCGGCCGGTGGCGGGGAGCGGGAATGGTGGTCGGGTGGGGGTGACGTACAAGTACTTCGGTGCGCCCGACGGCGCGACCGCGGCCCGCGTCCCGATCTCGATGCGCCCCGAGGAGCTCGGCGGCGACGAGCTCGGGATGAACGGCATGTTCACCAAGATCAAGCCGGAGACCATGGCGGCCATGGTCCTCACCGGCATCGAGGGCGTCCCCCTGCACCGGGTGCCCCCGCTGGAACTGGTCGTCCTGCATCCCGACTACGCGGTCGTGAAACTCCCGATGACCGTCGTCGACCCCCTGCGCGGCATCGGCGAGGAGGCGGTCGGCGCGGCGGCCTTCATCTGGTCGACGGTCCCGGACCGGGGCGGCCCGCGGGACGCGTTCAACGTGTACCGGCTGCTGCACGAGTGGCAGGACTTCTCGCATCGGCTGCACGAGGCGGGGCATCAGGCGTACTGCCTGGTGTGGCCCTGAGCCGGTGTTCCCAGGGGGTCGGGGCCGGCGCTGAACACGGCTGTACGGACAGCCCGGGGGCGAGCGGTTCCAGCGCTTCCTCCCAGCGGTAGCGGTCGGTCCGGTACTCGGCCGTCTCCGCGTCGAGGAAGCCGAGTCCCTGGGGTGCGGCGGTGACGCCGGGCGGTGGGCTGCTCCGGCGTCACGGTCCGGCGCCGCCCATGGGGGGGGCGGAGCGCCGCACCGCCCTGCGCCCCAGGGCCCGGCCGGTGCGGTACCGGAGAGTGTCAGCTGCAGCTCACGTGGATCACGTCCGCCGCGTGGTGTGCGTCCGTGTCGCCCTTGGAGTTCCAGTCCTTGCCGCGGTCGTGCAGCACGACCGACAGGCTTCCGCCGCTGATCCTCACGTTCGGGGCCTCCACCCACTGCCCCAGGTGGTCGACCTGGGCGATCGTGAAGCTCGCGAGCTGCGCCCCGGAGGAGCTGCCGCCGGCGTGGACGGTGTAGTAGGACGGGTCGCCGCCGACGTGCCGGATACCGCCGGAACCGGGGATGTACACCTTGACGCGGCAGGTGCCCGCGGTGTCGAAGCCGGTGTCGAAGGACCAGGTCGCGTAGTTGCCCGCGTCGTTGTTGTTACCGGACATCGGGACCGAACGGTACCGGCCGGTGCAGCCGTTGGACGAGTAGCCGCCGAGGGCGGTCGTCCACTGGTCGCCGTCGTTGGCGACCTTGGACGAGCCGTGCTCGCGGTAGGAGGTGCCGGAGCCCGAGCAGTGCGGGCCCTCGTAGGCGGAGAACGACCGGGTGGTGGCGGCGTGGGACCTGGATTCCGTCGTCGGTCCCACGGCAGGTGCCTTGGAATCGGGTTCCGGCTTGGTGGTCGCCTCGCGGGGCCCGGTGGGCGGCGGTTCGTCGGCCACCCTCTCCTTTCCGGCGGAGTCGGCGACGGCGTTGCTCTGCGGCTCGGGAGGCGTCTTCGAGGCCGTGTCCTGCTTGCCGACAGGGGCCTTGACGCCCGGGGCCCTGTCGCCGTCCTGCTCGGCGGTGGGCACGTACCCCGACGGGAAAGTGCTCGGGCCGGTGTACCCGGCCGCGGTGCCGCGGCTCTTGTCGTCCTTCGGATCGTCGCCGGACACGGCACCGATGATGAAGGGGGTGGCGAGGAGGATCACTCCGCCGATCGCGGCGGCGGCGACCATGGGGCGGGATATCCGGTTCGGGTCCCCGGAGGCGCCGGTGGCCTCGGAGTCCGGGGAGCCGTCGCCCGATCCGCTGCCGGACGCGGTCGCGGTGGCCGCGGCGACGGTGGTGGCGGCGGCTCCGGTGCGCCCGGCACGCAGCCAGGAGAAGCGGGGCCTGGAGGCCGCGGCCGGAGCGGCGGCTGTGCTGCCGGCGGTGGCGCCGGTGGTGGCGCCGGTGGCGGTTGCCGTTGCGGCAGGCCGGGCGGGGGATGCCGTCGCCTCTTCGGACGGCGACGGTTTCTCAGGCGACGGCGGCTCCTCGGACGACGGCGTTTCGGATGCCCCGGGCTTCGTCTCCCCCTCGGCGCCCTCCGCCTCGGCGCCCTTCGGTTCGGCGCCCTTCGGCTCGCTCTCCGTCCTGGGGGTCTCCGGCGACTTGGAGGCGCCGCTCCCCCGCAGCGCGGCGGCGACGCCCGCCGCGGTCTCGGGCTCGGTCTCGGTGTCGGTCTCGGGCCCGGTCTCCGCCTCGGGGTCTGCCGCCACCGCGACCGCGGCCTCGCCCTCGGTTTCGGCCTCGGCACTGGCCTCCGGGGTCGCTCCGGGCTTCTTCTCCGGCGCGGCCTCCGACTCGTCCGGGCCCGCGCCGATCACACCGTTGCTGACGGACACCGTGGCACGCGCCGTCGGCGCCCCGGCCTCCTCTGGTCCGGATCCGCCGGCACTGCCGGGGGTACCGCTCTGCGACTCCGTGACTGCCACTTGGTGCCACTCTCTCTTTTCGTCATCCGTCGTGCTGATGGTGCTGATGATGGTGGTGGTGCGGTCATTCGCCCGGCGGGGAACCGGGCGGTACGGGCCCGCGCGCCGTCGCCGTCTCGTGCTCGAACCACTTCCGTACCGCCGCCGGTCCCGCTTCCCGGTCGCCGGCGTGCAGCGCGGCCAGGACCTCGTCCGTCGTGTGGTGGGCCGCCACGTAGTCCCAGAACCGCTCGATGTCCTCGGCCGTCACCATGAGGTACTTGGTGTCCTCGGCCGTCACCGCGAGATGGGCGATGTCCTCGGCCGTCACCGTGACGTGGTGGAACCAGGCCAGTTCGCGGGGTTCGAGACGGAGGTCGTGGAGGAGCCGCCTCACCAGGTCGGCGGAGTCGGCCGGAACGCCCTGCCAGAGCATCCCCCCGACGGTCCAGCCGTTGCCGGCGGTGAGATTCGGGATGGTACCGAGGAGCTCGGGGGCGATGCCGAGGCGGTCGGCGGTCTCGAGCACCGAGAGGGGGTGGGGCATCTTGTTCGTAGCCGGGTCGGTGAACATCGCAGCCGTCCTGCGGGCGTCCTCGTACCTCTGTTCCAGCTGCGTCGTCAGCGGGAGAGGGCCCGCTTCCCGGCCGGGGCCCTCGACGTAGGTACGGGCCTGGTCGGGCCGCATTCCGAGACGATGGACCAGGAGCGCGAGCGGGCGGGGGTCCAGGCCGTCGGGGAGCGCGGCGGTCGGGCCGCTCAGGCCGAGTCGCCACAGCGCCACGGCACGCGTCAGTCCGTCCAGGGTGAGCCGATCCCGCGACAGTTCCTCGGAGGGGGGAGTCCCGTACCAAACAGCGAACTCGGCCGACGCGCTCTGTGCCGTTCCCGCGGCGCCGAACTGGAATGCCATCTGGCCGAAGTCGTCGCGCCAGTACTGTCCGGCGAACTGCCTGGCCATCTCCTGGACGGTGTTCCCGGTCTCCCAGAACTCCCGGGTGTGCACACCGAACACCGTCGGATCGCCGATCAGGGTCGCGATCATCACCATCTCCAACCGGCGCGGGTGCACCCCGAGCAGGAGAGCCTGGGCGACGACGTCCTGGTGGACCGCCCGCTGTGTCCGCCGGTCCCAAGAGGTGAGCAGGTCACCGTCCGAGACCGCCTTGATCAGGCCGTTCAGCGTCTCCCCCCGGTCCTGCAGATGGGCGGCGAGGTCCCACCAGTGCTCGACGCCGATGCCCCGCGCGCTCGTCCACCTCACCAGCAGCAGCGGGTCCTCGACGCCCAGCCGGTCGGCGATCAGGTCCAGGTGGTCGAGGACGACGAGCGGGTCTCCGAAGCCGCGCAGGAGCGCGGCGACGCTCGACACGTCCTGGGGGTCCACTCCCAGCTCCTGGCTGAGGACGAAGAGGTGCGCCGGGTTGATCCCCGTCCCGGCCGCCGTCTCGGCGAGGGGTCCGTCGGGCTGCCACAGCGGCGGCACGCCGGGGCCTTCGTCGGTGTGGATGGTGTAGTCGGCGATCCGCCACACCCCGTCGGCGCCCTGCTCGTGGCGGATCTCCAGCCGGACGCCCGGCACGGGGAACGCCTCCAGCACCACCGCGTCGGGGACCTGCCGTCCCTCGACGGGGCGGGCGTGCAGGGAGTGCTGCAGCGCGGCCAGCCGCACCCGGTCCGGCGTCCAGTCGCCCCGCAGGTTCTCGGGGATCGTCAGGTCGCTTCCGGCGCCCGGGTGGAACAGGTGGCCGGTGGCACCGACCAGGTCCCGCGCACTGTGGTCGAGGCCGGCGTGGGGCGCGAGTTCCTGGGCGGTGTGCAGCTGTACGAGCGCGTCGACACCGGGCTCGTGGGTGAGCGGGCTCGGTCCGTGGAGGTCGAGCACCGCGAAGGTGGTGGCGCGCCAGACGGGGGTGGCCAGCGTCCCGGCGGGCGGCCTCCACCGATCCGGGCCGAGGGTGCGCGGGGCGGAGAGAAACATCGCTCCCAACCCGGGGCCGAGCAGCGTGCGGACGTCCCTCAGACCGAAGGATGCCGCGCGGTTCAGCAGCTCGGTGTCGGGTCCGCCGCCCGTGCCGTCGTACGCGACCGCGAACCGGAGCTCCACCGGGCCGAGCCCGGGGATGCCGCCGAGGGGCAGCCGGGCGCCCCGGACCGACTCCAGCAGGAAATCCATGCTGTTGTCCCGCGGCACGTGCAGCACACGGACGATCTCGGTGCTCTGTTCGCCGTTGCGGCGCAGCACCCGGTTCATCCGGTAGTGGGCCCCGTCGCCGGTGCGGAACTCGATGCCGTGCGCCTCGGCCAGCACCGCGGTGGACGTGTGGTCCCCCGCTCCGGACTGGTGCCAGGACGGCCGTACCCACTGGTGCTCGCCGTCGAGGACCTGCCCGTGCATCGGCACGTCCTCGACCACGGCGTGCCAGAGGTGGCCGCCGGTGGGCAGGAGGGTGAAGGACCCGTGTGCGAGGGCCTGTTGGTGGCCGGCGCGGAGGTATTCGTCCATCATCCAGTTGTCCCACCCGTCCGGGAAGAGGGTGTTGAGGCCGGCGACGCCGTCGGAGAGGGCGACGGTCGGGCCCGGGGAGGTGAGGGGGGTGCGGACGGCCCCGTTCGCCCAGTACCGCAGTTCGAGGGCGAAGGTGCCGGCCCGCAGGGTGCGGTTGTCCGCCGTGGTGGTGCCGAACGGCAGGTGGCGCACCGCCGGTCCGCCCAGGGGGCCGGCCTCCTCCCACCCGGCGGTACGCAGGTGGCCGCCGATGCCGCGGGACCGGTCGCCGAGTGCGAGGAAGTCCCACAGCCGGTGGGTGGCCAGCGGGTCGCCGCCCCGGGCGAAGGGGGCCGGGTGCGGTTCGTCGGCCGGGTCGGCGAACAGGGCCGGGGTGAGGTCGTCCTGCCGGGGTGACGGCTCGAAGTCGGTGATGGTGCCGTCGGACAGGGCGTGACCGCGGACGCGGACCCCCTGGTGGACGCCCTCGAACCCGCCGTCCTGCCGGATGCCGCCGCGCCGCAGCTGCTCGCGGTGGACGTGTACGGCCGCCGCGGCCGCCTCCTCCAGCGACCAGTGCTCGGGGAACATCATGACGGGCCGGCCGTCCGGGCCGCCCCCGGCCGCGAGGTAGGTGCCGTTGGGGTTGACGTCGTCCAGCGGCTCGGGCCGCGGGCGCCCACCGGTGCCGACGGGCGCCAGGAGACCGGCCGCACCGGTGGCCGGGTTGCCGCGCAGCACCCGCTCGGCGACGTCGAGCGGCAGGTGGGACGGCACGTCGTCGTGCGGACCCGGTTCGAGCCCGGCCTTCTTCCACGCGGTCTCGATCGCCGAGCCGATCAGGTTCAGGTCGCGGGGCATCAGCCGCTGGTTGTGCAGGTGGGAGCCGCCGATCCGCAGCGGGTTGATGTCGACCTGCCCGTAACGGGTGCCGAAGACCGGGCCTCCCATGAGGGCCCGGTCGATGTAGAGGGGGCGCAGGGTGTTCGCGTGCTCGCGGTAGTAGTCCCAGGGGCCGAGCAGGTGGGTCAGCTCGTGGGCGAGGACGGCGAGGCCCTCGCCGGGCAGGTTCCACTGCCGTGCCTCCATGCGGCCGCCGGGCGCGAAGGAGAGGTCGACGAGGTGGACACCGTTGCTGGGGCTCTTGAGGTAGCCGTCCTCCCAGCGCTCCACGGGTACGTCGGCATCGGTGAACTCCACCGCGACGTGGAGCAGGTCGCCGTTGGGGAGCCGGTAGCGGGGGGCGTTGAGGTAGGTGTCGAGGGCGGTCCCGGCGACTCGCCGGGCGGCCTCGGCGAGGTGCTCCTGGCCGGGCCCGTGGAGCAGCTTGACGGGGAGGGTGACCTCGGCCCGGACGGATCCGTCGGGGAGCAGCACGCGACGCGCTCGGAAGGCGCGGCTCTCGATCGGTCCGAGGTAGCCGAAGCGCCCGTGCTTCTCCCGGCTCGGGGGCGGGACGTCGACGGTGCCGAGGACCACCCCTTCGGCGGTGTCGTTCCCGCGCCAGGTCTCGACGTGGGCGGCGGCCTCGGCGGCGGGCAGGTTCCGCCACGCCCGGACCGCCGCGTGCGGTGTGGCGCCGAGTGTCTTCTGGTGGACGAGGTAGTGGGCGAAGGAGTCCAGTTGCTCGGTGCCGAGGGCGTCGACGTTCCGGTCCCCTGCCCCTGGCCCGGCCAGCACGGCGAGGTCCGCGGTGGTGAAGCCGTGGTGCGCGAGGTCGACGCGGAAGGAGGCCGCTGCCGCGTCGATCGCCCGGGGGGCCGCGGCGTGCCGGGCGAGATGGTGTCCGAGCAGCCCTCCGAAGGGGACCAGGACGGCGGCGTCGACGGCCAGGTTCCGGGCGAGGGCGCGGGCCTCGCCGAGCCCGGCGCCGCGGCCGAGGGCGGTGGCGAGGCCGACGGCCTGGGCGAGACTGCCGTCGGCGAGGAAGTGGGCGGCGGCGGCGCGGAACTCCGCGAGGGTCTCCCCGCCCGTGGTGTCGGCGGCACCGGCGAGTCGGGCGAGCGCCTGGACGTCGACGCCGGCGGGGAGGTCGCCGAGGTGGTGCACGGACGCGAGGTACCAGCGGGCGACCGCCTCGCGCACGTCCTCGTCGGTGGTGCGGCCGAGGTGCTCGGGGCCGCCGTGGGCGGTGTGCCAGGCGCGGAAGTCGGCGAGGGCGGGGCCGTGGCCCGGCCCGGGGGTGGTCGCGGGGCCGGTTCCGGTGGCGGTGCCGATCTCGGTTCCGGTGCCGGTCTCGAGGCCGGTGCCGGTCTCGGTTCCGGTGCCGGTCTCGGGGCCGGGGGCGGTCCCGGGGCCGGTCCCGGTTCCGGTGTCAGGGCCAGGGGTGGTCTCGGGGCCGGTCCCGGTTCCGGTGTCAGGGCCGGTCTCGGGGCCGGGGCCGGTCCCGGTTCCGGTCTCGGGGCCGTTCACCGTGCCGGGGGGAAGGCCGAGGTCGTTCACGGCGGCCCTGATCCGCGCGGTGTCCTGGAGGTCCCGCAGCCGGGCGACGGCGTCGGGGTGGGCGTCGAACCAGGCGGTGCCGATCCCCTCCGGTCCGATGCCTCCGTTCTCCCCGACGGCACGGACGAGACCGTCGGCGTCGTGCAGGCCGTGCGCGCGCAGGAGTCGTTCCAGGTGGTCCGGCCGTGTGCGCAGCCAGTGCGCCGCGCTGCTTACCGAGGGCGACGGTTGGTGGACGGGCGCGGTGAACCAGTCCACCACCGCCTCGCGTATGCGGTCGCGATCACCGCCGCCGACCAGACCGGCGAGCGTGGAGCCCCGGCGGGCCAGATGGTCGTCGAGGGACGCCCAGAGGGAGCGGTCGAAGCCCAGTTCGGTCATGTGCTGGTCGAAGGCGGCGAGACCCATCACGGGCAGGCCCAACCGGGCTCCCAGACCGGCGAGTTCGTCGTCGATCACGACGGTGACGGTGGTTTCGTCGTCGGTCGCGGTGGTCTCGGTGGTCGCGGTGGTCTCGCCTTCGTCCCGGGTGGCCGGGGTGAGCACGTCGAAGATTCCCTGGGAGACGGTGTGGTCGTCCGTCGTACGGCCGGCTTCCCCCTCACCCGTCGTCTGGGAGGCCGTGCTCGGTGACGGCATCGGAGACGGAACCGGGTCCGGAGGGGAGGTCCGCGCGTGCTCCCGCGTCCCGGACTGCTCCTGCGGCTGCGCCGGGACCGGGGGCGGCGTCGCGGTGTCCGGCTGCGCCGGGGGCGGGGGCGGCGTCGGCAGCACCGTTCGGTGGTCGACGTACCGGTACGTCCTGCCCTCCGGGTCGGCCTTCAGGTGCAGCAGGACGCCCCGCTCCCTGTCCCCCGGCTTCGCCTCGCCGCCGCCCGGCAGGAAGGTGTGCAGTTTCCCGTCGTGCGCCACGGTCACCGGCACCTTCCACAGGGCCGCCGCCAGCGCCGGGTAGAGGTCCGCCGTGCCGTGGCCGGCCAGCGTCTCGCGGTCGCCGTCCCGGCCCGCGGAGATCTCGGCGAGCGTGCGGCGCTGCTGCTCCGTCAGCGCCTCCTTCATCGGCGGGACGGCCCCGTCGCGGTCCTGGAACTCCCGCCCGGCCTTGGTCGTCGGGTCGAGGAGGGACAGCAGCCCCGCCCTGGTGACGTCCTCCGCGGTGAACGCGTCCGCCAGGTCCGGCGGCGCCATCGCGGCCAGCTCGGCGAAGCGTCTGGGCGTCTCGTCCGGTGTCCGCAGTTTCCCGGCCAGCTCCTGCCACAGCTCCAGGCCGTTCGCCCCGGCCCGATCGGGGTGCACGCCCCGCCGGAACCCTTCCGCCAGGGCGTTGAAGAACCCGCGGCCGTCGTTCTCGACGTCCACCAGGGGGTGGGTCGTCCCGTCGATCGTGATCGTGACCGGGGTGCCGCCGTCCTCGTTCTCCGAGAACTCCTTCTTCTCGCCCTCCGGCTCCGCACCCGGCTCGTCCTCGTGGCCGTACTTCTCCCTGAACCTGTCGGCCGCGGCCTGGGCGGCCCGGGTGTCCTGGATGTCCGGCCCGTCGCGGAAGATCGGGTCGGTCAGCCGTCGGATCTCGAAGTACTCGCTACGGGCCTTCCGCACCGCCTCCGCGAGGTCCTCCAGCGGCTTCACGAGCTCGTCCGGCGGCGCCGTGAGCTTGTTCAGTTTCGCCGTGAGGGCGGCCAGTCTCGCCGTGGACTCGTCGAGCCTCGCCTGATGGAACTCGCGCTCCCCGGGGTCGGAGCGGAGGTCGCGTTCGATGGCGTCGTGCTCCTCCTTCAGTTGCTCGTGCTTCTCCCGGTACTCCTCGACGCTGTCGAGTTCCTCCCGCAGCTTCCGGCGCTCCTCCCAGTACTTCTTGTCGCTGTCCTCCCACGCCTTCTCGGCCTCGGTCACCTTCTGGGCGGCCTTCTTCTCCGTTTCGACGAGCTGCTCCAGCTCGGCCCGGTCGTCCTTGCCGGTGGTCTCGGCCTTCGCTCTGGAGAGCCGGTCCAGCCCCAGTTCCTTCACCCGCTGGTCGCTCAGCCAGACGAGGACCGTCGCCTCCGTCTTCCCGGACTGCAGGGCGGCCGGGGCCGTGAACGGCCGGCCGACGGCGCTGTCCTTGAGGTGGCGCTTCGCCTCCGCGGCGAGGTGGAAGGTGGCGGGGACGGCGTACAGGTGGCCGTGCCCGGCGGGCGGCTTGAGGTTGAGCCGGGACTGCTCGGCCTGTCCGATCCGGTGCGTCTCGCCGGCGCTGTTGCCGACGCCGGCGCCGGAGACACCGGGGGTGACGAGCAGGTTGGCACCGGCGACCGCGCTGCCGGCGGCACCGGGCCCCGCCGTCCAGGTCAGTCCGGTCCCGTCGGACATCTCGCCGCCGGTGCCGGTGCCGGTCAGGTCGTCCAGCCGCACCTGGCCGCTGACGGCTATGCGGCGCGCGTTCGTGAAATCGAGGTGGGTGGCCAGGGTGAGCGTGGCCTCGACCCCGCCGACCAGGCTGTTGTCGGAGACGGTGACGGTGTGCTGGCCGCTCTGGGCCGCGCCGGAGGACAGCGCGGCGGTGAGGGAGGGGTCGTTCAGGGCGGTGCCGAGCGCGTCGGCGCCGGAGCCGCCGGGCTTCACGAGGCCGCTCGCGCGCGTGGCGTGGTTCAGCGCCTCGGTGAGCGCGTCGCCCTCGTACGGGGACTTCGGAGGGTTGCCGAGGTCGTTGCGGTGGGCCCGGGAGACGAGCAGGGTGCCGAGGTTCTGCACCTGTTCCGCGCCGATGACCTCGTGGATGTGCAGGCCGCCGTCGCCCTTGCGGGCCTTTTCGTCGTTCTTCTTCGTGGTCTCGGCCAGCAGGTCGGCGGGGCCGGCGCCGCTCTTCGGCGGATCGACCGTCACCGCGGCCTTCGGCCGCAGGCTCGTGGGCGGCGCCGGAGGAGTCGTCGGAGGCGTCGTCGAGGACGATGCCGGGGATGATGCCGGAGACGACGCCGGGGGGCCGTCCCCGTCGCCGTCCGGCTCCAGCATCAGGTACGACTCCGACGTGGTGACGGTGGCGTTCCAGGTGACCGGGTCGATGACTTCGCTGCCGTCGGCGTAGGTGACGGTGACGGTGGTCTTCCAGTCGGTCCTCAGCACCGCCTTCGGGCCGGGAAGGGTGGTGACCTGGGTGGTCACGCCGGAGACGGACTCGGTCGCGGTGACGGAGTCGCCGGAGCCGGCGCCGGCTCCGGCGGTGGGGCCGCCCGAGCCGCTCGGGACGCGCACCAGTTCACCGCCGTTGACGCCGTGCGCGCCGGTCCTCGACGAGGAGACGGACTCGTCCTGGGCCGTGCCGCGGTTCGCACCGAACTCGTGGTCGCCGAACAGGGTGTCGACGATCTCGGGCTTCCCGACGCGTTCGTGCCGGACGGTGATGGACACGTCCCTGCCCAGGACGTTCAGCGTCCGGACATGCGCGAGGGCGGAGGTGCGTCCGCGGGCCGTCAGCGGGCTTCCGCTCTGGAGGGCGGACCGGCCCGCGCGGGCGGACACCATGGCGTTGATGGTGTGCCGGGTCTGCTCGGCGATGCCCGCCCGGTCCAGGGCCTCCCCGAGTTTCTTCAGCCCGGCGGCGTCCTGCGGCGCGGTGTGCGCGAAGGCGCCGCGGCCCGCTCCGGCGAGGTCGTGCCGGTGGCGCCATTCCTCCTTGGCACCGGCGTCGGAGGCGGTAGTGACCTCGGCGGCGGTGGCGGAGCTCTTGGCGGCGGTGGCGGAGCCCTCGGTGGCGGTGGCGGAGCTCTTGGCGGCGGTGGCGGAGCCCTTGGCGGCGGTGCCCGTGCCCGGCACCGGGCCCAGACCGTCGTCGATCAGCTTCGCCCTGATCGCGTCGCGTTCCCTGATCAGACCGACCCAGCCGCCCGGCTTCCGGATCACCGGCGAGGAGTCGGCGCGGTGGCTCCCGAAGGGGCGGCCGAAGAGGCCCAGCGACCTGTGACGGGTGTCGATCCGGTAATCGGTGTCGCCGACGACCAGGACCCACCGGTCGTTGCCCAGCACCTGGTTGAGGTCGCGCGTCGAGGTGACGGCGGTCCCCTTGGTCGAGGTCCGGAACTTCTGCAGCCAGGTGTTGGCCGTTCCGCCCTGGCCGGTGAGGTGCGTGGCGCCGGCCGTCTCCCCACCGGCGAACATGCCGGTGGTGCCGAACGAGCCGCCCCACGATCCGCTCCGCGAGTAGCCGAACGCCTGCTCCAGCGCGGTGTTCATCTCGGGCGACGCGGTGAACGAGGTGCCCACCACCGTCAGGTTGTGGCGGGTCCCGGTGAGCGAGACGGACTCGTCCCCGGCGAAGAAGGTGCCCTTGTCGTGCAGGTTGCCGACGCTGTGGCCGCCGGTCGAGAACACCTGGTCGGAGAAGGCGGTGAGGGAGTGCTGCCCGAAGGCCCGCCGGATCCGCTCGGACATCACCGCCCCCGCGTCGGTCAGCTGCCACGCGTTCCCGGACGTCTTCCCGGCGAGGGCGAGCGCCGGGCCGAGCAGGTTCTGATCGGCCCGGACCGAAAGGGTGATGGCGGTCAGCCCCTCGGAGAGGATCGTGTCCGGCTCCGGGATCTCGACCCCCGACGGCTCGCCGGCCTGCGTCTTCCCGGTGAACCGGTCCCGGTCGGCGTCCGACATCCCACTCGCCCTGGACAGGGCGTCGGGCACGCCGAAGGTGAACGCCACCCGGTGGGAGGTGAGGGGGACGGACCTCTCCCCGTTCCGGACCTCGCCGATCCCGCCCAGTCCGGCCTGCTCGCGCAGCCACTCCACCGCCCGCAGGTGCGAATCCGCGCCGTACCGCGCCAGGGCCCGCATCCCGCCCAGGGTGAGTGCCTGCATGAGCGGCTGCGGAAACGCCGAGCGCTGGATCTCGAACGTCAGCTCGCCCGTGAAGTCGTAGTGGTCGGTGCCGGGGCCGGGCACGAACAGGTCCTCGCGGGTGGCGGTCCCCCCGGACTTGACCTGCCGGGTGGTCGTTCGGCCGCCGCGCGCGCCGATACCGCCGGTGCCGGTGGTCTGCGGTGCGCCCAGGGCGTCCTTCGCGTTGTCCCGGGCGGAGAAGGTCGCCTCCAGGCCCAGGTTCCAGGAGTGCGTGACCTGGTGGGCGGTGTCGAACCGTTCGCCGCCGCCGGTCGCCTCGGTCGGGGTGCGGCGGTTGCTGCCCGCGTACGTCGGACTGTTCAGGTCGGCCCGGATCGTCAGCGTGTAGCCGCGGTCCCTGGTGAACGACGAGCCGAGCAGCGGGACCCGGATGCCCTCGGCGGTGGCCGCCTGGTGCATGCCCTCCCGCAGCGCCTGGTCGGACAGGGCCGTCATCAGGCTGCGGGCGTTCGCCACGGCGAGGGCGGAGGTCCTGCCGCGGGGGAGGATCCTCTTGAACCAGGGGCGGTGCTGTCCGGCGGCTCTCACCTCGTCCCGGGTCGCGAGGGGCAGGCCGGGGTCGGCCTTCTTCAGGTCGTCGAAGAGGGAGTCGAAGAGCTTCTCCTCGGGGGTCCGGACGTCGTCCGCCGCCGCCTGCGGATTCCGCCGGGGCGTGTCGACGTGGATCGCGCCCGGCCGCCCCGGCCCGAGCAGGGTCACCTTCCCGTCGCCCCAGTAAGCGGGCTTCTTCGGTTCGTTGACGCCGGTGCGCAGGCCGTCCTGGTTGTCCCAGCCGGCCAGTCGCTGCGCCTCGCCGAGCGGCATCCGGACCAGGCTGCCGACGGTGAACGTCTCGTGCGCGCCGTCCGGCATCCGCACCGTGACCTTCGACTCGCGCAGCACGAGCACCGTCCGGACGTCCTTCGGGGAACGCTCGGCGTGCTTGACGCCCGCGGTGCCGCCCAGGTTGGCCGTGTTACGGGAGGAATGGCTGTAGCCGAAGGTCAGGCCCGCCTGGACGCGGGGCGCGGCGACGGCGTCCGAGAAGCCGGTGGGGTCCAGCTGGGCGCCCGCGAACAGGGTGGCGTCGAGGCTGTGGTCGCGGTGGACGCTGCTCTCGTTCTTCTGCGTGAACTGGCCGGTGTCGCGCAGTTCGAAGTCGGTGCCGGCGTCGATCACCCAGTGCCGGTGGGGCACCGGCCGGTCGACGGTGACGGTGCCGGACGCCGATCCGTCGGACGTGTGCAGGCGCAGCGGCGGTACGGGGGAACGGCCGTCGAGCTGGGTGAAGTGCTCGGCCGAGAAGTGGTCGACGACGGCCTTGTAGGTGGTGCTGCCGACCGGCGAGCCGGTCTGCTGGAGCACCCAGTCCGTCATCGCGTCGAGGTGGAAGTACGCCTCGGTGTGCTCGATGCCCGCCCGCTCGCCGGACTCCGTGGTGAACGTCAGCGGCACCCGGTCCTTGCGCGGGTCGGGCCGGGTGCTGGTCGTGTGCGACTCGGGGACGCGGACGATCAGGCCGCCCTTGACGGTGTGGGTACGGACCTCCGGGGGCTCGGCGGACTCGGTGGCGGGGACGTCGTGGAGGGTCAGTTCGTACGTGACGTCGGTCTTGAGCTCGACGGACGCGCCGTGGCTGCGGGTCTCGCCCTGCGCCAGCAGCTGGGTGGTGAGGTTGTGGTCCCGGCCGGTGGTCATCGCCGGGGTGACGGTGATCCGCCCCACCGCCCCCGCGCCGACCACCGCGGCGGAGACCGGCGCCCGGACGGTGCTGGACTCGGAGTAGGACGGGCCCTCGGTCTGCTGGGAGCGCTGGACGGTGTCGAACTTGACGGGGGTGGCGGGGGCGTCCTTGTCCGGTGGGGCGTCCTTGTCCGGCGGGGCGTCCTTGTCCCAGGCTTCCCGCCGGGGGAGCGCCTTGACGCGCAGCTCCTGTGCACGGCCGTCGGTGGTGGTGACGGCGAAGCGGCGGCCGTCGCCGAGGAAGGTGTGCGGCTGCTGCGCGAGGGCGAGAGCGAGGGCTTGCGGCTCGTGCAGGGTGACGTCGGCCTTCTTCACCAGCTCGTCGGCGAGCTGCGCGGGGTCCTTGCTGCCGTGGTCGAGCCGGACGGCGAGGTGCCCGCCGACGGCGCCGCTGAAAGGGGGCTTGTCCTCGGTGCCGTCGAGGTAGGCGGAGACGTCCTTGAGGAAGTCGGGGACGGGGGTCTGCGTCGTCCCCTCCGGCGTCGTCGCGGCGTTCGGCCGGGCGCCGCCGGTGTTCCCGGCGGTGACGTCGTCGCCGTTGTCGCCGCCGTTGTCGTTCCCGTTGGCGTCCTCGGTGGTGGTGACATCGGTGGTGGTGACATCGGCGTCGGCGTCGTTGGTGCCGGCCGGGGCCGGGCCGCCGAGTTCGGTCAGCTCGATGTCCTGGGAGGCCGTCTCCGGCACGGACGCGGATGCCGTGGTGGGGGCGGGGGTGACCGTGGGCGTGGGGGAGCTCGTCGTGGTGACGACGGGCTCGGTCCGCGTGCCGAAGCCCTCCTGCGCGGTCGGCTCCAGGGGGCTCGGGGCGCTGAAATGGCGCATCCCCGAGGAGGGGCCGGGAACGGGCGTGCTCGATTCCGTGGGCCGCGGGGCGAAGGACTTCTGCGCGGGCGGCGTGCCCGGTCCGTTCCCGGGCCCGGACGGTGCGGGTGTCCGGGGTGTCGGCTGCGTCTGCGTCTGCGTCTGGGGGGTCGGCTGGGTCTGCGTCTGGGGTGTGACGTGCGTCTGCGTCTGGGGTGTGACCTGCGGCTGCGACTGGGGCGTCGGCTGCGTCTGCGTCACCACCGGCGAGGGCGCCGGGGAGGCCGTGGGGTCGGTGGACTCCGGGGAGGCCGTGGGGCCCGTAGTACCCGGGGAGGTCGTGGGGTCCGTGGGGGCCGTGGACGCCGGTGGCGTCGTGGGTGCGGTGGGCACCGTCGTCTCCGGCTCCGCTTCGGTGCCGGTTTCTTCGGTCGCCTGCGCGGTCTCGGTCACCTGCGCGGTCGTGGTCGTCTGCGCGCTCTCGGTGGCCACCGTGCCCCGTCCGAGCGGCGCCGAGGGGTCGTTCGGCGTGATCTTCGGCCCGTACTCGCCCGGCATCTTGTCCAGGGAGTCGAATTTCGCGTGGACGTCCTTGAAGAAGTTGGCGATCGGCGAGTCCGACCCGGCGAGGAGGGGGTGCACGATCGTGTGCCGTATCGCGTGGCCGAACGCGGTCGGCACGACGCCCGAGACGAACGTCTGCCAGCTGGTGGTGAACTCCCCCTGGGTCATCAGGTTGTACGTGCCCTCGGCCAGGTTCTGGGCGCCCGCCTCGACCAGTGCCGACGTCCCGTACAGGCCCGCCGCGTAGCCGAACTTCTGCATCCTGGTCAGCGTCTCGGACATCGTCTTGGAGCTGAGGGACTTCGCCACGTCCTGGGTGATGGCGTGCGACAGCGTCTTCAGGGCCGCCGCGTCCACCTGGCCGCCGACGCCCTTCGCCAGGTCCTTGGCGATCTTCTCGGACACCTGGTCCACGGACGCCGCCGTCGACCAGTGCTTGTTGAGGGAGCTCGCCCAGGTCTTGCCGACGTTCCGTGCCGCGTCCCCCTCCAGCCCGTTGAACCCGTACTTGGCGAAGGCGTTGCCGACCTTGTCGACGAAGCTGTCCGAGACCAGTTTCCCGGTGCTCTTGTTGAGGTTCTTCGCCAGTTCCCCGTCGGCTCCTCCGAGGAGGTTGCCGAGCGTGTGCGCCAGCCCCTTGTTCGCGGCGGTCTTGCCGGCCAGCGTGTCGAGGTGGTTGCCGATCTGCGTGCCCAGCCACTTGGCCGCGTCGCTGCCGACGAGCTTGCCGATCTGCTTGCCGAGCGCGCCGCCGGCCAGGCTGAAGACACCACCGAACACGCCCTGCACGGCACCGAATCCGAGCGCGCTCTTCGTCGCGTTCACGTCCCACTCGTCGCGGGTGCCCTTCTTCATCTGGATCAGCTGGACGATCACGTCCATCGCCCCGCCCATCGTGACGCTGATGGCGGTGTGGATCAGGATGCTCTTGATCAGCGCCTTGATGACGGACTGGGCGACGACCTTGAGCGCCACCTCCGCGGCGGCCACCGAGGCTTCGGCGACCGCGTTGATCCCGGGTATCCACCACACCGCCGCCAGGAACGCCAGCTCGGCCATCAGCTGGATGACCTGGCCGAGGATCATCCACTTCGCGTACTCCGCCTGGGTGGCGGTGTCCCGGGCGATCTTGGCGAGGTTCTCGGCCTGGGCGGCGCAGCCGGTCAGGACCGACTTCTCGCCGCCGCCCGCCAGGTAGTCGGCGTACTTGGCGAACTCCTCGGCGGCCTGGCCGGAGAAGTTCTCCTTGATGTAGTTCGTGGCGCTGGTGAGGTAGGTCTGGAGTTCCTCGAAGTTGCCGACCAGCGCGTCGTAGTGGTCGGCGGCCTCCCGCAGCAGGTCCTCGTCGACGGACGGCCACTTCTCGCCCGAGAAGACCATGAGCAGCGTCTGCGCCTCGGGGGACGGGGTCAGCACGGGCGCCGCCGCGTGGTGGTGCGCGTCACTTTTCCCCTCCGGCCGCCTTCCAGTGCCGGGCCAGCAAGGTGGCCTGGTCCTCGGCTTCGCCGAAGATCTTCTTCACGTCCTGGCCGTTCTGGCCCAGCTGGGTGACCAGGATGTCCAGCATCTTCAGGGTGTCGGTGAGCGGCGGCATGCCCACCTTGATCTGCTCCAGGTACTGCTTCGACGACTCGTCCTCGCCGTCGCCGCCGCCGCGGGTGTTGAGGTCGTTGACGGCTTCGGTGTTGGCGTGCCCCTCGGCCAGGGCCGTGCTGAGGTTCTCGTACTCGGTGAACCCCTGCCAGGTGGCGTCGCCGGCCTTCAGTTCGTTGCCGTCAGCCATCGTCCCCGCCTCTCCGGGGCGCGGGCGTCTGACCGAGGTGCTTCGTCATCTCCCGGATCGGGGCGAGGAGTTCCTCGACGGGCGAGCCGGCCAGCATCGACCGGCGCATCTCCGCGCCCCTGCCGCGCAGCGGCTCGAACGCCTCGCGCGCGGCCTCGGCGCTCTCGGCCTGCGCCCTGCCGATCAGCTCCACCAGGACCTTGCCGAGGCGTGCCTGGTCCATCCGACGGTAGTCCTCGGTGTGGAACTTGATCTCGCGGACGTCGCCCTGGGCGCCGACGGTGACGCTGATGGCGCGGTCCTTGGAACGCACCGTGGAGGTGCGGGCGGCCAGTTCGCGCTGGACGGACGCGAGCTTCTCGGTGTGCTCGCGGACCTGCTGCTGCATCTCGTCGAACTGTTCCTGGAGCGTCGAGCCGAGGATCGACTCGAACTGCTCGCGCGCGGAACGGGGGCGCGGCGCGGAGCCCTCGCCCCGGACGCCGCCGTCGTTCTGCTCCGCCATCAGCCGATCACTCCCGTCGAGGTGCACTCCTGGGTGCCCCACGTCTCCTCGTCCTCGTCCAGGTAGCTCTTCCGCTCCCGGTGCTGCTCCTGTCCCGCCGGGGCCCCGCCGCCCGCGCCGGGCGGCGGCGTCATCGGCGGAGAGGACGAGGTGCGCGGCCCGCTGCCGGTCCCCTCGGTGACCCTGACGCCGGGCTCGGCCGAGGCGGTCCTGACCCGGCCGGCCGGTGGTTCGACACCGACGGGGCCCTTGCCGTTCTTGCCGAACGTGTACTCGGAGAACGTCCCGTCGGGGTTGCGGACCTTGAACACGCCCTTGCCCTGCTGCGTTCCGCCCTCGCCGTTGCCACGGGTGCCGGGGTGCTCGCCGGACAGCCGGGAGGTCTCGCGGAGGCGTGCCAGCGCCTTCTCGTTGTCGCGCCGCTGCTGCTCGGCGCGCCGCTGTGCCTCCTCCTGCTGCTTGAGCCGTTCCTGGTACGCCTTCTGCTGCGCCTCGGCCTCGCGGCGCAGCGCCTCCTGCTGCTTCTGCTGCTGCTGGAAGGCGCCGGGAGGAGCCTTGTGGACCGACCCGTCGGGGTTCTTGAGCGTCTTGCCGTCCGGGCCGGTGACGGTGCCGTCCTTGTTGATCGTGGAGCCGGGCGGGAGGTGCGTCAGGCCGCCGCCGGGGCCGAACACCCCCGGGCCGGTGACGTCCTTGTCGGTGCCGGTGCCGGTGCCCGTGTCGAGGTCCCCGAGGCCGGTGTTCCCGGTGTTCGTGCCCCCGTTGCCGGTGACGCCCTTGCTGTCGAAGACTCCCGGACCTTCGGCGCTCAGGTTCTTCAGCCGGTTCTCCAGCGCCGCTCCGGGGCCCTCGCCCCCGGTGCCGTTCTGTTCGAGGGTCCCACCGCCCCCGCTGAACTCTCCCTCGCTGTCGCCGCCCAGGAGCTGGTTCTCGTCACCGGTCCCGCCGATGCCGGGAGCCTTCTTCGTCGGATCGTCCGGGCCGCCCTGGGGGTTCTTCAGCCCCTTGAGCAGGGAGGCGATGGCGTCGGCCGTCGGGTTCTTGCCGTCGGCGAGGTTCGGGCCGCCCTGGCCGGTGCCGGCGGGGGCGTCCCAGGTCGGTTTGTACGGGGGGATGATGGCATCGGTTGCGTCGGTGTAGGCCTTGCTGATGGCGGTCGCCGCGGCGGATGCGGGCCGGTCGAGGCTCTCGCCGACCTGAGCGAGCCAACGGTCCTTGGCCTTCTGCTCGAAAGCGGTCCAGAAACCCGGCGCGTTCGGGTCGCCGAGCGTCGCTGTCGTCAGCCAGCCGTTGTTGAACGTGTAGGCGCCCTCCCCGAACTCCTCGCGGAACAGGTCCCCCAGGATCTGGGCGGGCCAGGCGTTCTTCTCCGTGCCGTACTTCAGGAACAGGTCGTACAGGCCCCGCAGCTCGTTGGTGGCCACGGTCCGTGCGTCGTCGATCTGCTTGGAGGGGTCACCGGGGTTGATCATCTGTGTATGCAGGTCGCCGAACTGGTTCGCAACGCCGATGAGCATGCTGCGGAACTGTCCTGCCGCAGTGCCCTGGAAGTCGGAATCGGGGACGTCGATCTCCTCGGCCCAGCCCTTGATCCTGTGGAACCAGTCCTTCAGGAACCGCTGGACACCCTTGACCGTGTTGCTGGCGTCGTCGAAGCTGAGCAGCGCGAAGACGGAGTTGCCCTCGTTCGAGAGCGCCTTGCGGAGGGTTTCCCTGGCACGGAAGTGCCACAGGTAGACCGCTTTGTCCCGGGGCAGTGGGTCCTTCAGGTCCGGGCTGATGTTGAAGCCGACCTGGTAGTTGACGAGCAGGATCTCGTTCAGGTACCACGTCTTGTGCCAGCCGAACTCAAAGCCCCCGGGTGCGCCGACCTCCCCCGCCGCGTGGTGCCAGGGATTCACGTAGTGATTGGAGATCCACTGCAGACCGGTGACGTCCGTCCGCTTGGCCGGAGGGGTATCGGATTCGGCGAAGAGGCCCAAGAGTTCCTCCCAGTTCGCGTTTGCCATCCTTCCTCCCTGAACTCCCGGCCTGCTCCGCCGTCTCGACGCGCGGTCAACTACCTGTGCTGGTCGGCTGGTTGCCCGCTGTCGGCTGTGTGTTCTTGCCGCTGCCGCTGAACAGGGCCAACGGCTCCCTGAGGTCGTCCATCATCGACTGCAGGGCGAGGTCCTTGGCTTCCTGCTCGCCCTGCTGAGTGATGTGGTTGACCCCGATCACCTTGTCGGAGAGGACCTTCATCCCGTCCTGCAGACCTTCCAGGATCGTCACCATGTCCGTGGCGAACTTCTTGAAGTCCTCCCGCAGGGCCTTCGCCGAGGTGACCACCGAATCCGGGTTGCCCGTGAGGAGCTCGTCGTACTCGCCGGATCCGCCCTGGCCGCCGTAGCCGCGCAGCTTCTTGATGTACGGCTCTTCCCTGAACTGCTCGAGGAACAGTCCGTTGATCTTGTCCCGCGCGAAGCCCTGCAGGTACTCCGCCGAGACCTGGTAGGTGGAGGTGGTGTCCTCAGCCACGACTCACCCCCGTCAGCTCGCCATGATCTTGGCGCCCTGGCCGTCGTGCTCGTGATGGGTGCTGCCCATGTTGTTCAAGGTCTGGTGGCCCTGGTTGAACGCCTCGTCCATCCTGCTGATCGCGGCGTTGAGCTGTGTCTGGACCTCGACCCAGGTGTTGGCGCTGTCGCCCTTGGCGTTCACGGCGAGGTCCTGCACGCCCACGATCAGCTCCTCCAGCGCGTTGCGCATGTTCGCCGTGAGCTGCTGCATGTCGCTGGTGGCATCGGCGAGGCCATTCCAGTTGATCTTGATGTTGCCGGACACGGCGTGCCCCTCTCCCGTACGACGGATGTGGTCGGATCAGCTGCGGTCGGGGACCCTGATCAGTTGCGGTTGAGGACGTCGAGGATGCCGTCCGAGACCGCGGTGCTGTCGAACCCGCTCTTGGCGTGCTGGAGGGCGGCTTCCTCACCGGCGTCGAGCACCTGCTGCTGCTGGTTCAGCTTGTTCCAGACGTCGTCGACGGAGCGCATCGCCGCGGTGTAACCCTGCTGCCATGCCACGAACTTCTGCCGGAAGATCTCCGCGGAGCCGGAGTCCGTGTAGTAGTTCGCCTCGACGTTGGCCCTGATGCCTTCGGCCACCCCGCCGGCCTGCTTCATGAACCCGTAGTGCGTGTCCAGCGCGGTGACCGCCTTCTGCGCCGCTGCCGCGTCCTTGACAAGCTCGGACATCGCTGTCTCCCTCTGAGCCGGAACTCGGTGCATGGCGGGGGAAGGCATGGCTCAAGTGACACAGAGTTCACCCCAACCCCACGCGCATCAGTGAGATTAACTGCTGAATGATCACTTGTCGCCAGTCGCGCAGGGGAGTTATCGGCCCGCTGCCCCTTCTTTACTTTCCGGCGCCGCATTGTTCACGGATTCGTGTCCTTTTCGGGGGATCCTCCTCCCCGTTTTTCGTATCCGCGCCCGTCTCGCCACCCCCCGACACCGCGGACGGGTCCAGCACGGGACCGCTCGGAAGAAGGTTCAGCAGCCGGCCCGGAACGTCGACGGCCGTGCCCGCCCGGTATCCGAGTTGCTTCAGCCCCGCGGCGGTGACCGGATAGGAGACGCCCGACTCCGTGACCAGGTACAGGGAGTCGCCCGTACCGGCCGACGAACGGGCCCGGACCAGGGTGCCCGCTCCCGGGCGCACCCACGTCCGGTCCACCGGGACGCACGGTGCCGTCACCCCCGACTGGGCGGTGGGCGCCGAGCCGGGCACCTCGGCCGCCGGGACCAGGGCCACCGTCGTCGTGTGCCCCTCGGCGGACGGCGTCACCCGGGCACAGACCTGCTCCTGCGCCGGGTCCACCGTCGTCACCTCCGGCACCGAGCCGGGCAGTCCGGCCGCAAGCTGCTGCGCCGCCGACGCGGGGGCCTGATGGGCCGCCAGGTCGGCCGGACCGATGGCCCGTTCCACCACGGCCCGGCCGCCGTACGCCTGCTCCTGGGTGCGCGGATCGCCGTGCAGCAGGCGCCGGGCCAGCCCGGTCAGCGGCACCAGCCCGTCCGTGCGCAGCACGTAGTGCTGGCCCCCGGCCGAGAACAGCTGCCCGACGCGTGTGGCGTCGCCCGCGAGTGCCGGTCCGGGGCGGCCCCGCCCGGCGATCTCCGGCGGCGCCAGCCCCGGGCCGGCGTCCAGCGCCGTCAGGAACGACGCGCTCACCGGTACGGGCGTCACCCCCGCCCAGCCGAGTGCCGCAACCGTCCCGTGCCGGGTGTCGACGCGGAACCGGCGTCCCTGCCAGACCAGTTGCTGCCCCTCCCCCGGCGCCGTCACCAGCACGCCGCGGTCGGAGCCGAGCCCGTCCCCGGCGTCCGCCGGCCCCGCCACGACCACGCTGGTCAGCGGCTTCGCACCGCCCGTCGCGTCGGCCGGCCGCACTCCGGCGCACACCGCCCACGTCTCGGGGCCGGGCGCGGCCGGCAAGCCGTCCGGGGCGCCCACGATCCCGATGGGGGCGCCGCGCGGCGCGTCCTCGATCGACCGCGACGCGGCCTGTTCGACCGTCATCCGGTCCCCGGCCACCAGCCGGGCGGACGCCTCGTTGAGCACCGGATGGAGCGTCCCGCCGACGTTCAGGTAGCGGGCGCCGGTGTCCTTCACCACGACCAGCGCGCCAGGTGTCCGCCAGGACGTCCCGCCCCCCGGTCTGATCAGCCCGTACAGCACCGTCACCACGCAGGCCAGCGCCACCAGGAGCGCCCCCCACCGCATGCCGCGCCAGGTCCGCGCGGTCGGTGTGTCCGGTGCGTCGGGGTCGTCCCTCAGCAGGCCGCTGGCCAGCCTGCCCATCACGTAGAGGTGCGCCTGCACCTGGTCCTTGCGCGACTGCACCGGCATCAGCGCCTCACCCCTGGATTCCGCGCAGCGCGCCGAACACCCCGGCGAGCAGCACCGCGAGCGGCAGCAGCACCAGCGCGCAGAGGGTGTGCAGGAGGTCGGCGATCCGGCCCCAGTAGGGGACGAGCCGTCGGCCCGGCACCGTCCACGCGGCGATCGCGGTGGCCGCTGCGAGGGCGGCGACGGCGGCGGTGACCTCCAGCCGCCCCGGCATCCCCAGGTCCGTCGCGCGCACCACGGCCGCCAGGGTGATGCCGTACGCCCCGGGGACCGCCATCGCGAGCCGGTGCCACACCGCGCCGACCACCCTGACGTGCAGCAGCAGCAGCGTGCTCAACACCACGGCGAGCAGCGGGGGCGTCCAGCCGTCCCCGGCGGTGAGCAGCACCGTCTCGCAGGCGGCGGCCACCAGCCCGAGGGCGGTGTACATCCCGGTCAGGTACCGGTCGGCCAGCTCGGCGCGTTCGCGCACCTGCTGGGCGGGGAACGGCTCGATGCCCTCCTGGAGTTCGCTCGCGTTGGACGGCAGCGGCGGCATCCGCATCCCGGCGAGCCGGAAGCACAGGCCGGGCACGAATCCGCCCGCGAGCACGGTCGTGACCGCCAGCCACCCCGCGACCTGCGCGAACGACATCCCGGCCAGGGCGATCGCGCCGGCCGCCACCGTGAACACCGCCACCGTGAACGCCCCCAGGAAGAGCGGTGCGAAGGCGCCGACCGCGGCCAGGGCGACGATCGCCGCGCCCGCGCCCGCGGCCCCCCCGGCCAGCAGCCGCGGGCCGAGCATGTCCTCGCCGTACCCGGCGACCGGTACGAGTGCGCCCGCGACGGCCAGGTAGGGCACGGCCAGCACGCCGAGCACGGCCCCCGCGCCCGCGTCACCGACCGCCCGGGAGGCGGCCAGTCCGCCCGCCACCAGCAGCGACGCGAAGACGGCGGCGGCTGTGGCGCGCCAGACGGCCTCGCCCGGCAGCAGGACGGTGATCAGCCCGGCGGTCAGTGCCGCCACGGTGAACCCGAGGAGCAGGCGGCGGGTCAGCTCGGGCCGCCAGGTGTCGGAACGCGCGCGCAGCGACTCGCCGATGCCGTCGACGAGGTCGTCGTAGTCGACCTCGGGCAGGGACTCGTGGCGGGCCCGCAGGTAGAGCGTCTCGCCGTCGCGCAGCTCCAGGGCGGCCGGGGTGCGCTCCTCGTCGAGCGGGGCCGCGCCGAGCCGTTGCAGGCTCCAGCCGCCGTGTTCCAGGCCCTGTTCGTCGAGGTCGCCGCCCGCGTACTCGACGAGTACCGGCAACAGATCCGCGAGAGGGACATCGACGGGTATGCCCAGTTCGAAGGTTTTTTCCGGGCTCCTGATGGTTATTCGGCAGAGCCCGGCGGTCTTGTCGCTCACGGTGCGCGATTCACTCCCGCCATTTTTTCCGATCGGGATTCGCCCCGGGATCGGCTGCACATTATCGTGAAGATCGTTACGACTGTAAGGTCGTCCGACCGCACGGCAATCGGCGCCCTGAACGCCGATATCGCATCGCCGACACATCGATCCGGGAGCCGGTTTGAGCACCGTCACCTTTCGGCGGCCTCCGCGCCGGGTTGGCCCGGCCATGCCCGACGGCGAGCTGACGCTGCAGGAGCCCCCCTCACTGCCGGAGCCCCAGGGCGCCATGAGCGGCATCGTCACCTACCTGCCGATGGCGTTGAGTTCGCTCGGCATGGTGCTCGTCTTCATCCGCCCCGGGCAGGGCAACGGCGTGCTGATGTGGGTGGCGATCGGCATGATGGGCGCCTCGGCCGTCGGCATGCTGGTCGCCCAGTTCCTCCGGGCCGCCGGGGACCGCAAGCGTGCGCTGCGCGCCGAACGCCGGGACTATCTGCGGTACTTGACGACCAGCCGGCGCCGTGTCCGCAAGGTGGTCGAGCAGCAGCGGCGCGCCCAGGAATGGCGCCACCCGCTCCCCCAGGCGTTGTGGTCGGTCGCCCGCACCGGGCGGCTGTGGGAACGGCGCGCCACCCATGACGACTTCGGTGAGGTGCGGATCGGCACCGGCGAGCAGCGGCTCGCGCTGACCCTCTCGCCGCTTGCCACCAAGCCGGTCGAGGACCTGGAGCCGCTCTCCGCGCACGCGCTGCGCCGCTTCATCCACACCTATTCGACGGTCGGCGACCAGCCGGTCGCCATCCGGCTGCGGTCGTTCTCGCGGGTGCTCCTCACCGCGAAGGAGGAGCACCGCGACGCCTCCCGGGCCGCGGTCCGGGCGCTGGTCGGCCAGCTCGCCGTGGCGCACGCCCCGGAGGACCTGGCGATCGCCGTGGTGGCGGACGGCGACGCGCTGCCGTCCTGGTCGTGGGTCAAGTGGCTGCCGCACGTCCAGCACCAGTCCGACGTCGACGGGGTGGGCTCGGCCCGGCTGGTGGCCGAGACGGTCTCCGAGCTGGAGCCGCTGCTCGGCGAGGAGTTCGCCGGCCGGCCGCCGTTCGAGCCCGGAGCGGAGCCGAGCCGTGACGAACCGTTCACCGTCGTCGTCCTGGACACCGCGTCCGTACCGCCCGGGGCCCGGCTCGCCGAGTCCGGTTACCGCAACGCCGTCGTCGTCGACGTCCGCGGAACGCTGGACGGTGCCTGCCCCGCCCGCGGCACACTGCGCCTGCGGGTCGAACCGGACGCGCTGGCACTGCTGTCCACCGCCCCGGACGGCAAGCCCACCGAGACGGACCTGGGCCGGCCCGACGCCCTCGGACCGCACGCGTCCCGTGCCCTCGCCACCGTCCTCGCCCCCTACCGGCTGGGCGCCGCGGCGCGGACCGAGCGCCCGCTCCAGGAGAACATGGAGCTGACGGATCTGCTCGGCATCCGCGATCTGCACGCCGCCGATCCGGCCGGTCTGCACCGGCCGCGCAGCTCCGCGGAACGGCTGCGGGTCCCGATCGGCATCGGTGCGGACGGCTCGCACATCGAACTCGACCTCAAGGAGTCGGCACAGGGCGGCATGGGCCCGCACGGCATGCTGATCGGCGCCACCGGTTCCGGCAAGTCGGAGCTGCTGCGCACCCTGGTGCTCGCGCTGGCGCTCACCCACTCCTCCGAGACGCTGAACTTCGTCCTCACCGACTTCAAGGGCGGCGCCACCTTCCTCGGCCTGGACCGGCTGCCGCACACCTCGGCCGTCATCACCAACCTGGCCGACGAGGCCGCGCTGGTCGAGCGGATGAAGGACGCCCTGCACGGCGAGCTGGTCCGCCGCCAGGAGGTGCTGCGCAAGGCCGGGAACTACGCCTCCGTCCGCGAGTACGAGGAGGCGCGGGCGAACGGCGCCGCCCTCGACCCGCTGCCCACCCTGTTCGTCGTCGTCGACGAGTTCAGCGAACTGCTGGCCGCACACCGCGACTTCCTCGACCTCTTCGTGATGATCGGACGGCTCGGCCGCTCGCTCTCCGTGCATCTGCTGCTGGCCTCGCAGCGCCTGGACGAGGGCCGCATCAGCCAGTTGGAGAGCCACCTGTCCTACCGGATCGCGCTGCGCACCTTCTCGGCGATGGAGAGCCGGGGCGTGCTCGGTGTCCCGGACGCCTACGAGCTGCCCCCGCAGCCGGGCAGCGGTCTGCTGAAGAACGACGTCGGCGCGCTCACCCGGTTCAAGGCCGCCTACGTCTCCGGCCGGTACCGGGTGGTGCGTCCCGCGATCCGGCAGGCGGTGGTCGCCGGGCAGGTGGTGCCGTTCGAGGCGGGCTGGGTGGCGCCCCGGGCGCTGCCCGACGTCGGTCCGGAGACCGAGCCGGACACGACGGAGGAAGAGGAGGGGAACACCTCCGGTCCCAGCCTGCTCACCGTCGCCGTCGACAGGCTGGAGCGCTCCGGTCCGCCCGCCCACCAGGTGTGGCTGGCGCCGCTGGACGAGTCCCCGACGCTCGATCTCCTGCTGCCCCCGCCGGGGGCGCCCGGCGGGAAGTTCCTCACCGTCCCCGTCGGCGTCATCGACCGCCCCTTCGACCAGCGCCGTGACGAACTGGTCGCCGACCTCTCCGGCGCGGGCGGCCACGTCGGCATCGCGGGCGGCCCCCAGTCCGGCAAGTCGACCCTGGTCCGCACCCTGATCACCGCGCTCGCCCTCACCCACAGCCCGCGCGACGTCCAGTTCTACTGCCTGGACTTCGGCGGCGGGACGCTCACCTCGCTCGCCGGGCTGCCGCACGTCGGCGGCGTCACCGGGCGCCTCGACCCGGAGCGGATGGCCCGGACCATCGCCGAGGTCGGCAACGTCATCACGCACCGCGAACTGCTCTTCGCCGAGCGGGGCGTGGAGTCCATGGCCGACTTCCGGCGCCGCCGTGCCGAGGGCGAGTTCCCGGACGAGGCGCACGGCGACGTCTTCCTCGTCGTGGACGGCTGGAACACCATCCGGCAGGACTTCATGGACCTCGCCCCGGCGTTCAACCTGATCGCCTCGCGGGGCCTCAACTTCGGGGTGCACCTGATCGTCGCCTCCGGCCGTTGGATGGAGATCTCCGCCGCCCTCCGCGACCAGCTCGGCACCCGCTTCGAGCTGCGCCTGGGCGACCCCGTCGACTCGATGGTCAACATGCGGGCGGCGGCGACCGTCCCGACCGTCCCGGGCCGCGGCCTGACGGCCGACCGCATGCACTACCTCACCGCGCTGCCCCGTACGGACGGCGACCCGCGCGCGGAGACCGTCGCCGACGGCGTCGCCGCGCTCGTCCGGCAGGTCGCCGCCGAGTGGGACGGCCCTCCGGCGCCTCCCGTGCGGATGCTGCCGATGAACCTCCCGGCGGACGCACTGCCCGCCGCCGACGGCGACCTGCGCGTCCCGCTCGGCCTGGAGGACCAGCGGCTCGACGTCTTCCACCACGACTTCGAGGAGCACCCGCACCTGGTGGTCGTCGGTGACGTCGAGTCCGGCAAGTCCAACCTGCTCGCCCACGTCGCCGACGGCATCCGCGCCCGGTACACCCCCGACGAGGCGCGGATCGTCCTCGTCGACTACCGGCGCGGTCTCGCCGAGGCCGTCCCCGACTCCCACCTCCTGGGCTACGCCACCGGCGCCGGTCTGCTGGGGCAGATGGTCGACGGGGTGGCGCGGGCGATGAAGGAGCGGGTCCCGGGTCCCGACATCGCCCCCGCCCGGCTCAGACTGCGCGACTGGTGGAGCGGACCCCGGCTGTTCCTCCTCGTCGACGACCACGAACTGGTCTCCACGAGCGGCCTGTCGGGCGGCGATCCGTTCGCCCCGCTCCACGAGTTCCTGGCCCAGGCCGACGAGATCGGACTGCACGTCGTCGTCGCCCGCAGCGCGAACGGCTCCGGCCGGGCGATGCTGTCCGACCAGTTGCTGCGCCGCCTGGTGGAGGCCAACACGCCCGTCCTGCTGATGAGTTGCCCACCGACGGAAGGCCAGGTGGTGGCGGGGACGAAGCCGCGTATCCTGCCCGCGGGGCGGGGCCTGTACATCACCCGCCGCCGCACGGCGCAGATCCAGACGGCACACCGGTCCTGACGGCCCGGCCCCGCCCGCCGCGCCTCCGCCCCCGGTGCTCCGCCGTCCCCTGCGACGCGTCGGCGGCCACGACCGGCGGGACCGTGCCCGGCCCGGTTCCCGCGCCACCGGGTGGGCCGGGGCCGGGCGCCGGGGCGCCGGGATGCCGGGATGCCGGGATGCCGGGGGTCGGCGCGGGATCCGGCCACGACGACGCAGAGACGACGCAGAAAGGAACGCCATGGCCCGCCAGACCACCGTCGCGGACCCGTACCAGGGCATCACGTCGGCCCTCGTCGCCACGCGTCCGGGAGGCGTGATCCGCCTCCGCCCCGGCCGCTACGACGAGTCCCTCGTCATCACCAAGATGGTCACGATCATCGCCGACGACCCCGACGATCCGCCGGAGATAGCCCCCCGCTCGGGCACCGCCGTCCAGATCGTCGCCGAGGCGGTCAAGCTCTCCGGGCTGGTCCTGCGCGGTGGTGACGAGGACGCCCCCGTCGTCGACGTCCCCCGCGGCCAGGCCGCCCTGGAGAACTGCCGGGTGCACGCCGACTCCTGGACGGCGCTGCTCTCCCGCGAGCGCGGTTCCCTCGCCATGCGCGACTGTGTCATCACCAACCCGGCGGGGGCCGGGTTCGTCGACCTGTCCCCCGAGCCCAGCGTCGTGGAGCACTGCGTCTTCGAGGACCTCGGCAGCTCCGGCCTGGTGCTCGGCGAGGAGTCCGCACCCGCCGTCCGCGACTGCACCGTCCGCGACGCCCGCGGCAACGGCCTGCTCGCCAACGGCCGTGCGGGCGGCACCGTCCAGCGGCTCACGGTCGAGGGCACCCCCAAACCCGGGGTGGCCCTGGAGGAGCAGGCCGGGACCCGCCTCACCGACGTCCGTGCGGTGGGCTGCACCATCGGCTTCCACGTCTCCTCCACCGCCCGCCCCGTCCTCACCGGCTGCTGCGCCGTCGACAGCACCACCCACGGCGTGCTGCTCTCCGCCTCCACCGCGCCCGCCCTCGACAACGTGGAGGTCCGAGGTTCGGGCGGCAACGGCATCGTCGCGATCGACCGCGCCCGCGGGGTCCTCTCCGACTGCCTGGTCGAGGGCTCCGTCGCCGCCGGGATCCTGGTCCGCGGCGGCGCCGAGCCCACCGTGCAGCGCACCCTCGTCACCGGCGGCAACGCCGAGGGCGTCCTCCTCGACGCCGACAGCGCACCCCGCGTCGACCGGGTGACGGTGCACCGGCCGGGGGGTCACGGCATCGTCCTCGCCGGCGGGAACCGGGCCAGGCTCCGCGACGTGGAGATCGTCGAGGCCGGCGGGCACGGCCTGTACGCCCGCGACGGCGCCCGCGGACGCGTCGAGCGGACCACCGTCGCCGATGCCGCCGGGTGCGGGGTCCGCGTCGAGGGCGCGAGTCCCGCGTTCCAGGACGTCGCCGTCCGCGGCAGCGGCACCACCGGGTTCGCCGCCGCCGGGAAGTGCGACCCCGAACTCGTCGACGTCCTCGTCGAGGACTCCGGCGCCGACGGCGTCACGGTTACCGACGACGGCGCCGCCCTGACCGCCGTCCGGACCCGGGTGCTGCGCAGCCGCGGCCACGGCGTGCTCGTCGGCACGGACGCCTCCGCCGAGCTGACGGAGTGCGAGTTCGCCGACGGCGGGGCCGACGGCGTCCGGATCGCCACCGAGCGCCCCGTCCGGGCCGCGAGGTGCGCCGTCACGGGCAACGCCGGCGCCGGGGTCCGGCACACCGTCCCCGACGGCAGCCTCGCCGCCGACGACCTGACCAGTGCCGACAACGGCGAGCCGGACGTCCTGGGCGGGCGCGACGACGGCGCCGCCGCACCCGAGGCCGGGACCGCGGGCGACGGACCCCTCACCGGCCCGCTCGCGCAGCTCGACGAACTCGTCGGGCTGCGTGCCGTCAAGGAGCAGGTCGCCACCCTCGTCAACCTCAACAAGCTGGCCCGGCGCCGCCGCGAGATGGGCCTGCCCGTTCCGGCCACCGCCCGCCACCTGGTCTTCGCCGGGCCGCCCGGCACCGGCAAGACCACCGTCGCCCGCCTCTACGGCTCGATCCTCGCCGCACTGGGCGTACTGCGCTCCGGACACCTGGTGGAGGTGTCGCGCGCCGACCTCGTCGCGAAGATCGTCGGCGGCACCGCCATCAAGACCACGGAAGTCTTCGAACGGGCCCTCGGCGGTGTGCTGTTCATCGACGAGGCGTACACCCTCACCGCGGACGGCGGCAGCGGCCCCGACTTCGGCCGGGAGGCCGTCGACACCCTGCTCAAGCTGATGGAGGACCACCGCGAGGACGTCGTCGTCATCGCCGCCGGGTACTCACGGCAGATGGGGGCCTTCCTGGAGTCCAACCCCGGACTCGGGTCCCGGTTCAGCCGCACCCTGGAGTTCGAGAACTACTCGGTGGACGAGCTCGTCACCATCGTGCGGCGCCAGGGCGAGCGGAACCGGTTCACGCTCGGCGAGGACACCGAGAAGGCGTTGGCCCATCACTTCGGGCGGATGCACCGGGACGAGTCGTTCGGCAACGCGCGCACCGCCCGCAAGGTGTTCGAGGAGATGGTGGACCGTCAGGCGCTGCGCCTCGCGGAGTCTCCCGACATCACGGAGGAGGACCTGACCGTCTTCGTCCCGTCGGACGTCGGCGAGGAGGCCGCCCGTGCCGTCGCGGGCGAGAGCGGCGCGGACGGCGGACAGTCCGAACGCCTCACCCGTGTGCTCGCGGAACTGGACGGTCTGATCGGCCTGGACGGCGCCAAGGCGCAGGTCCGCGACCTCGTCAACCTGCTGTCGGCGGCGCGCCGCCGCAAGGCCGCCGGGCTGCCCGCCCCGAGCGTCGCCCACCATCTGGTCTTCACCGGGCCGCCCGGCACCGGCAAGACGTCGGTGGCCCGGCTCTACGGCGAACTCCTGGGCTCGATGGGTGTGTTGCCGCGCGGCCAGCTGGTGGAGGTGTCCCGGGCCGATCTCGTCGGCCGGTACGTCGGCCACACCGCCCAGCTCACCAAGGAGGCGTTCGCCCGGGCCCGGGGCGGCGTGCTGTTCATCGACGAGGCGTACACGCTCACGCCCGAGGGCGGCTCGGGGTCCGACTTCGGCCGGGAGGCCGTCGACACCCTGCTCAAGCTGATGGAGGACCACCGCGACGACACGGTCGTGGTGGCGGCGGGCTACGAGGGCGACATGGAGCGCTTCCTGGGCTCCAACCCGGGCCTGGCCTCCCGCTTCGGCCGCACCATCGCCTTCGCCTCCTACGACGCCGACGAACTGGTCGAGATCGTCCGCCGCCAGAGCGTCCGGGACGGTTACGAGTGCCCGCCCGCCACGTTGGAGGCGCTGCGCCGGCACTTCGCCGGGGTCGACCGCGGTCCGGGCTTCGGCAACGGGCGCTACGCGCGGACCGTGCTCGAACGGATGATGACCCGCCAGGCCGGGCGGCTCGCGTCCGTCCTGGACGTCGACACGGACCAGCTGCGGCTGCTGCTTCCCGAGGATGTGACGGTATGACGGACGACGGCAGGACGACGGGAAGGCTCCGGAGCACCGGGCGGTGCGCCACCTGCTTCGAGAGCTTCGACCCGGCCTGCCCGCGGGGGAGGCTGGACGAGGAGACGCGGGAAGTCCCCCGGATCGCGGACGCACCGGCGAAACCCCTGCCGCCCGCGTCCCACCCCCGGACCATGGCCGCCCCCGTCGGCCCCGCTGACGCCGCTGACACCGCTGACGGCACTGACGGCACTGACGGCACTGACGGCACTGACGGCCACGGAACCACCACCCGCCCCAGGGTCCTCGTGCAGCCGCCCGCCGATCCCCGCCCCGGAACCAGCGACCGGCCGACCGCCCCCACCCGGCCCGGCACCACCCGGCCCGGCACCGCTCCCCGGACAACCGACTCGGCTCCGTCCGGAACCGCCGACCGACCCGGAACCGCCGCACGGCCACCCGCCGCGCCCCGGACCGGAACCGCCGATCCGGCCGACCGGCCGGCCGCCGCCCGATCCGGGGCCTTCGCCGCGGGGCCGGACCGACCCGCGCCGTTCCCCGGCGTGCGCGGGACCGGGCGCCCCTCCGCTCCCGTCCGCGACCCGCGCCGCCCACGCACCGACACGACGAGCGGTTCGTCCCCGTGGCAGGAGCTCACCGCGCCCCGCGCGACGCCCGGCACGGTGTCCCCGGCGCCGGGGCCCGGCGCGTCGGGCCGTCCGCGTACCGCCACGCCCGGCACCGCCCCCGCCCGCGCGCCGCGTTCCGGCGCCGCCGCGCCCGGCAGGGCCGAGGCCCCGGCGACGGAGGGGGGAACCTCCCGATGACGTGCGCTCCCCACCGCCCGCAGCCGCCGTCCCGGACCGACGGTGACCGGCACGGTCCGCGGCCCCGGGCGGGCCGGCTTCCCCGCAGGACCGCCCGTACCCTCGGCACCGTCCTCGCCGCCCTCACCGTGACCGCCCCGCTCGCGGCGGCGTCCCCCGCCGCGGCCGACACCGGCCTGCCCCGGATCACCGCCGCCCCGCCCCGAAGCGGCGGATGCGTCGAACCGTCCAAGCAGCATCCCGTCGGTGTCCCGTGGCCGCAGCAGTACATCGCCCCGTCCCGCGCCTGGGACACCACCCGTGGCGCGGGCGCCGTCGTCGCCGTCGTCGACACCGGTGTGGACGCCACGCACAGCCCCGCCCTCGCGGGCCGTGTCACCCCCGCCACCGCCGCCGCCGGCACCGACTGCATCGGCCACGGCACGTTCGTCGCGGGCCTGATCGCCGCCGCGCCGCGCCCCGGCACGGGGTTCGCGGGTGTCGCCCCCGAGGCCGGGATCGTGGCCGTCCGTGCCACCGCGTCGGACGGCAGCGCCACCGCGGACAGCGTCGCCGCCGGGATCGAGGCGGCCGTCGCCCGCCGCGCGCGTGTCATCGCCGTACCGATCGCCCTGCCCAAGGGCAGCCCGGCACTCACCGCGGCCGTTCGCGACGCGGGCCGCCGCGGCGCGCTGGTGATCGCCCCGGCGTACGCGGCGGGCGGCACCCTCACGGGTTCCGGGGACGCCCCCGCACCGGCCGCCTACCCGGCCGCGCTGCCGGACGTCCTGGCCGTCGCGGCGCTCGGTCCGGGCGGCGTCCCCGACCAAGAACTCGCCCCCCGCACCGCACCCGACCTGGCCGCGCCCGGCAACGCCGTGATGAGCATCGGGCCGGGCGGCACGGGCAACTTCACGGGCGACGGAGCCGAGATGGCCACGGCGTTCGTCGCGGGCACCGCCGCGCTCGTCGTCGCCACGCACCCCGACCTGACACCTGCCGGGCTGACCGATCGCCTCACCTCCACGGCGTATCGCATCCCGGCCGGCAGGACGCTGGTCGGCGCGGGCACCGTGGACCCCGCGGCGGCCGTCACCGCCCCGGCCCCCGCCCCCGCGCCCCCGGCCCCCCGCGACCGGGCCGGCCTCCGCCTGCCGCCTCCCGAGGCCCACTCCGGCCGCACCACCGCCATCGCCGTCACCGCGGCCGCCGGGGTGGCCGTCCTCGTCACGGGCTTCGTCGCGTTCACCCTCCCCCGCGCCCGTCGCCGGGGCTGGCGCCCGGGCGGTCCGACACCCTGAGGACGGCCCCGCCCGGGGAACGCGCCCCTCACGCGTCCGGCACCCGGCGCACGCGCCCGTGCCCCACAGGCCCACAGCGCAGCGCGGCCCTGTGGGGCACCCGGTTCCCCAGCGCTCCGGCCCACGAGGCAGCCACCGTCCCGTCCCACCGCCGCGGGCGCCTCGCGGCTGTTCCCGGCGGCCCGCGAGCAGGGCGGGATCCGGCTGGAGGCCGGGATCGCCCTCGTCCCCACCGGGCGGGTGCGTCCGGCCGCCGAGCGGACCGGGCTGTCACCGTCCGAGGCCGACACCGCCACCGGCTCCCACGCCTCCGCCCGGCCGGACGGGCCGAAGGCGGTGACACTGGCCACGGGCGGTGTGGCGCTCGCCGGTTTCCGGTCACCTCGCATCCGCCGGCCGCCCGGGCAGTCGCCCGTCCGGGACCCCCGCCTGTGCCGCTCCGGCGGGCCGGCCGGGCCGACGGGTCGACGGGTCGAGCGCGGGAGGAGACACGGGTGACCGAGGACGAAACCGGAGCACCAGCGGCCGCGGACGGACGCAAGCGCCGGAACGAACACCGGGAACACGCGGACTACACCGGCGGCGTCTACGGCTCCATGCTCGCGGCCTCCGTCGTCATCGGTGCCGGCTCCTGGGGCTCGTTCCCCCGCGGCGAGCTGGTGCTGCTGCTGTTGCTCACCGGCCTGACGTTCTGGATCGCGCACGTCCACGCCGAGCTGTTCGGCGCACGCCTCGCCCGGCACACGCCGAACCGCCGGGTCGTCCTGCACGTGTGCCGTGACGAGTGGCCGATCGCCGAGGCGTCCGTGCCGCCCGCCGCGGCCGTCGCCATCAGCCCCTTGCTGGGACTGGACGTCTCGGGCGCCCTGTGGCTGGCGCTGTCCGTCGCCGTCGCCGGACAGGTGGGCTGGTCCGTCGCCGCGGCACACCACGCCGGTGCCTCGCGGCGGCTGATGGCCGTCACCGCGACGGTCAACGTACTGCTCGGCCTGGTGATCGTCGTCCTCAAGATCGTACTGACCCACTGATCCGGACCGGGGTCACCTGTACCGGTGTACCGGGTGGGGCCGCCGGGCCGTGGACGATGCCCTGAGCCCGCCGGTGGAGGAACGGCTCGTGCGCTGCGGGTTCCGGGCCGAGGGGCATCCGCCTCCGTCGCCGCCCGTGCCGCGGCCGTCGGTATCCGCCCGTCCGGTTGACCCACCAGGGGGAAACCCGGGCCCCACGGACGTGAGCGGTGGCTGGAAATCATCCCTGGTGAACAGACTGAGGAGCACGTCTGTGCTCGTCGCCCGGAGCGGGGTACCCCAGCGGCGCGCGAGTCCCCCTCTTCTTCAGGAGGCACCCCTCCCATGACGTTCAACCCCTTGGAGCAGCGGGGCATCCCGCTGGACCGCCAGGTGCGCAACTGGCGCGAGCTGAACGTGGATCCGATCGACCCGGACCACTGCGACCCGTACACCCGCTGCCGGATCATCACGATGAACGGGATCGAGGTGGAGGCGATCCTGTTCAGCCATCAGCTCGCCCGCCACACCGCGGACCCGGAGATCAAGCGGCAGCTGGCCCGCACCCGGTACATCGAGGCGCAGCAGCAGAAGGTCGTCAACTGGCTCCTGCCCGGCGTGTCCTCGGTGCTGGAGACGACCATCGCCTACGAGCAGGTCGCCGTGGACCTGACGGCGTGGGTGGCCCGGATGGAACCCGACCCGTACCTGAAGCAGGCGTACCAGTTCGGTGTGCTGGAGGACTTCGACCACCTGTACCGGTACGCGAACCTGTACGAGATGATCGAGCACCGCAAGGCGGAGTCGATCGTGGACGGCCTGACCGAGGTCATGCCGGGCCGGCCCACGCGGTACCACCACCGGGACGCGTACGACAACGTCCGCGACCCGTACGACAAGGACCGGACCGACCCGCTGTCGAAGCTGCACGCGCTGACGATCATGTCGGCCGAGCAGCAGACCATGAACTTCTACATGAACACCGGCCCCACCTACATGGAGCCGATCGCCCGTCAGCTCTACCAGGAGATCGGGCTGATCGAGGAGGAGCACGTCACCCACTACGAGTCACTGGTCGACCCGGGCGAGACGTGGTGGGAGCAGCTGGTCAACCACGAGTACAACGAGTGCTACCTCTACCACTCCTTCATGGAGCAGGAGAGCGACCCCAAGGTGAAGGCCATCTGGGAGCTGCACCTGAACATGGAGCTGGAGCACCTCCACGCCGCCTGCGACCTCATGCGGCGGCACGACGGCCGCGACCCCGCCTCCGTGCTGGCCCCCGAGCTGCCCAACGTGCTCACCTTCGAGCCGAACAAGCAGTACCTGCGCGAGCTGCTGGACACCCAGATGGACCTGACCACGCTCGGCGCCGGTTACGTACGCGAGGCGCACGAGCGGTTCGAGAGGATGCAGGAGCAGATCCACGGCGGCGAGGCACCGCCGAGCGACCGGGTCATGGCGGAGCACGACGCGATGTTCGGCCGCGAGTACCGCGTCCAGTCCGAGGGCGAGCACCCCGACCCCGCCCAGCGCGAGAAGTAAGGGGGCCGAGATGTCCGAGCTGCACACCCCGCAGGCCGGGGACGACCACGCCGAGGACGACGACGTCGTCTCCCTGCTCATGCGCCAGCACGGTGACATCCGCAACCTCTTCGACGAGGTCGAGGCGGCCCAGGGCGAGGAGCGCCGCGACGCCTTCCGCCGCCTGGTGCGCCTGCTGGCCGTGCACGAGACCGCGGAGGAGGAGGTCGTGCACCCCTTCGCCCGGCGCGGCTTCCCCGGCGGCGAGCAGGTGGTGGAGGAGCGCCTCGCCGAGGAGAGGGCGGCCAAGGAGACCCTGGCGGCCCTCGACGAGATGGACACCGACGACCCGGAGTTCATGCCCCGGCTGCTCCAGCTGCGCAAGGAAGTCCAGGAGCACGCCCGGGCCGAGGAACGCTACGAGTTCACCCATATCCGCCGCAGCACCGACGCCGCCAACCTCTCCGCGATGGCCAAGGCCATCAAGGCCGCCGAGGCGATGGCACCCACCCGGCCCCACCCGGGCGTCGAGTCCGGGGCGAAGAACATGGCCCTCGGTCCGGTCGCCGCCCTCATGGACCGCACCAAGGACGCCGTGCGCAAAGCCATGGGCAAGTAGGTCCGGGAACGAGCGTCATGCCCCGGCCGAGCCGTGCGCCCGGCCGGGCCGCGCGGCGTTCACCACCCCCGGCCCCGGCCGCGGGGCACGGGCCCCACGTCCGCCCGGCGGCCGGGGCGGGCCGCCGCGTGGCGCTGCCCCGGGCCGGGGCCCGAACGGCCGGCCAGGGCATCGGCGACCAGCCCGGTCGCGAAGGCGTACACCGCCTTGTGCAGCAGGTCGACCGCGAGTTCGCGGCGGGGCCAGGTCGAGGGCGGTGCACCGACGCCGGTGGCGTTCTCCAGGATCTGGTCGTTGGTGAGGCGCACGACGGCGAACTGCGCCGAGGACCACGCTCCGCGCAACCCGGCGTGCGCCATCACCGACCGCAGGACGCCCAGGGCGGCGCCCTGCCCCACGTGCATGGCCAGGTTGCGCCGCACCGGCTGACGGTCCGGGTGCTCCGGCAGGCCGGTCAGGCGCTCCAGGGTGCGTGCGGGCACATGGGAGTCGGGACGCCCGGTGAGCCGTTGCTCGGCCTTCTCCCCCAGGGTCATCACCAGCACCCCGGCCGTCCCGGCGATCAGCCCCTGCCACAGTGCGCGCTTCATCATGCCGCCCCGAGTACCCGCCCTCCGGCGTCCCGTACGCCCCGTACATCGCGTACGTCGCCGTTTCGTCGCGGGGGACGCGGAAACCCGCCCCGCGACGGTGATGGCCAGGTTCCAGCGGAAGGCCACTCATGCAGAAGACGTTGTGGATGCTCCCGGTCGTCGCCGCCGGGGTCGCGGCGACGCGGAAGGCCGGGACGACGCACCGGAGCGAGGACCGGGCGCCCACGGCGTACGACATGTTCGAGCACAAGACCGACGGGGGCGTCCGCGCCGTCATCCGCCCCGGGTCCTGAGGGGCCGCACGGTCGTCGGCCGCACCGCCCGTCCCGTGGCCGGCCGCCTGGTCAGACGGCGCTCGGCACCGGCTCTCCGCCCTCATGGGGTCGGCGCGCGGGTCGGCGGGCCGCTGTGGCGGGGCGTCCGTACGATGGGGCGCGTGCCCAGGAGCATCCGATCGAGCAGCCGCCCTGCCGGGCGGTTGTTCGTGCTGCTGGTGCTGGCCGTGCTGGCCGGGGTGCTCGGCATGCACGGTCTGGCTCCCGGGGTGACGCCGACGGCGCACGCGGACGCCGGCCACAGGATGGCGACGACCGCGGCGGACGGCATGCCGCACGCGGGCGGGGCCTGCGCGCACACGGGCGGCGGACCGAGTCACCTCGATCACGCCGACGGGACGTGCGCGGCCGCCGGGACCGGTTCGGCGTACACGCCGCCCGCGCTGACCGGCGCCCCGCTGGGCACGCCCGCGGCCCCCGCGCCGGCCGCGGCGTTCTCGGGATCGCCCCATGACGGGCGGGCACCGCCCGACCTCTCCGAGCTCCAGCTCCTGCGGATATAGAGCGGCCCGCTCGGCACCTCACGCCCGGTGATCTCCCGTGGTCCCGGTGGTCTCCGTGACGGTGCCGTGCCTTCGCACGCCCTCATCCGTTCCACCGCGCGCCGCGAACGGCGCGCGTGAAGGAGTCGCACCACCATGAACCGCAAGCGTTCTCTCGTCCGTCACAGTGCCGTCCTCGTCGCCACCGGTGCGGCGACGCTCGTCCTCGCCGCCTGTGGCGGTGACGGCGACGGCGGCAGCCCGGCCGGACACGGCGGCCACGACGCCGCCACCTCCGCCCCGGCGTCCACGTCCGCCTCCGCCTCCGCCTCGCAGGGGCGGCACAACGCCGCCGACGTGGCCTTCGCGAAGGGCATGATCCCCCACCACCGCCAGGCCGTCGAGATGGCCGGCCTGGCACCCGACCGCGCGCAGTCGGCCGAGGTGAAGAAGCTCGCCGCGGACATCAGGAAGGCCCAGGACCCGGAGATCAGGACCCTGTCCGGCTGGCTCGCCTCCTGGGGCGAGCGGGTGCCCGCCGAGGACGCCATGGACCACTCCGCGCACGGCATGGACGGCATGATGACGGCCGACGAGATGACCGAGCTCGAGAACTCCTCGGGCAAGGCGTTCGACACCGCCTTCATGGAGATGATGATCAAGCACCACGAAGGCGCGGTCGAGATGGCGAAGGCCGAGCAGGCCGCCGGCTCCCACGAGCCCGCCACGAAGCTGGCCGGAGAGATCATCACCTCGCAGAGCGCGGAGATCGAGCGGATGAACAAGCTGCTCGGCAAGGACTGACCGCGTCACCTCCGTACGGGGCGGGCACCGCTGGTGCCCGCCCCGCCCCCTTCCCCGCACAGGCCGGACGGTCCTCCACAACACTGGCCATATACCCCTGGGGGGTATATGGTTCCGAGGTGTGGGGCCCCAGGGGCTCGCTGGACATCGAATGGGGACGAGGTCATGGACCACAGCACGCACCACTCCGGCACCGCGCACGACCACACCGCACCCGCACCCGCACCCGCAGACGGCCACGGCCACGGCCACGGAGAACACCACGGCGACCACAGCGGCCACGGCCACCACCCCGGGCACGGCCCGGCGTCCTGGGCCATGGCGGCGAAGGCGACGCTGCACTGCCTGACCGGATGCGCCGTCGGAGAGATCCTCGGCATGGTGATCGGCACCGCCCTGATGTGGGGCAACGTCCCGACGATGATCCTCGCCATCGCGCTCGCGTTCCTCTTCGGCTACTCGCTCACGCTCCTCGCGGTGCGCCGGGCCGGACTGGACCTCAAGGCCGCGATCAAGGTCGCGCTGGCCGCCGACACCGTCTCCATCGCCGTGATGGAACTGGTCGACAACGGGATCATCGCCCTCGTGCCGGGTGCGATGGACGCGCACCTGTCGGACGGGCTGTTCTGGTACGCGCTGATCGGCGGACTCGCCGTCGCCTTCGTGCTCACCACGCCGGTCAACAAGTGGATGATCGGCCGCGGCAAGGGCCACGCCGTCGTCCACGCCTACCACTGACCGGCACCCTCATCACGCCGGGCGGCCCCCCGGAGCTTCTGGGGGGCCGCCCGGCGTCGTACTGCCGTCGTGTCAGTGCGCGTACGGCCCACCCGCTTCCCCCTCGTCCGCGCCCGGAGGACGGGCGTGGGCGCCGGCCGGGCGGTGGGGCGGGGCCGCGGCGCGGTCGATGGCCTCCTCGACGGCGCCGATCCGGTCGGCGAGCAGGCCGAGCGCCGCCACCGCCCTGCTCAGAGGGTCGTCCTCCGGCCCGCCGAGCGCCCGGCCGCGCACGTGGGCGGCCTTCACCTCGGCCCAGCGCGCGGCCTGGGCGGGGGTGAGCGTGCCGCGCAGTTCGGCCAGCTTGAGGAGGTTCGCCTCGGCCCCCGTGGTGAGGGTCTGGGCCTCGGCCCGGTAGTGGTCCTCGATCAGCGCCGACAGCTCGGCGTCGTTCATCACCGGCTGGATCCGCTGGGCGATCTTGCGCATGTTGCGGTACGACCCCTGCAGCCGGAAGGGCGGCTCCGTGCGGGCGTCGTCCGTCCGGGCGGCGGAGTCGATGTACGCGGCGTTCACGGCGAGGACCGTGGCGCGGGCGGTGAGCAGGTGGCGCAGGACGGCGAGGACGCGGTCCAGCTCGGCCGGGGCGTAGGGGTGGGCGAGCCGGTCCGCGCGGGCCGCCCGGTCGCCCTCGGCCAGGCGCAGCAGCAGGTCGAGGTCGGCGCGGTCGCGGCCGGCGAGCGGGGCGAGGACCGGGTTGGCGGTCAGGGCGTTCTCGACGAAGCTCAGCGCGAAGACGTGCTCCTTGCCGGTGAGGACGTCGCCGAGGTTCCACACGTCGGCGCGGTTGGCGAGCATGTCGGGGACCTGGAAGCGGCCGCCGGACTCGGTGTAGGGGTTGCCGGCCATGCACACGGCGAAGCGCTTGCCGCGCAGGTCGTAGGTGTGCGGTTCGCCGTCGCGGACACCGTCGACGCGACGGGTGGCGTCGCACAGCGGGATGAACTTCTGGAGCAGCTCGGGCGAGGTGTGCTGGATGTCGTCCAGGTACAGGAGGGTGTTGTTGCCCGCCTCCAGCGCGAAGTTGATCTTCTCGATCTCCTGGCGGGCGGTGGCGTTCGGCGCCTCGGCGGGGTCGAGCGAGGTCACGGCGTGGCCCAGCGCCGGACCGCTGACCTTCACCAGCATCAGGCCGAGGCGGTCGGCGACGTACTCCACGAGTGTCGTCTTGCCGTAGCCGGGCGGGGAGACGAGCAGGAGGAGGCCGCCGCCGGCGGAGCGGTGCGCGGCGTCCGCGGTGCCGAGCTGCTTGGCGAGGCTGTCGCCGATCAGCGGGAGGTACACCTCGTCGATGAGCCGGTTGCGGACGAAGGCCGGCAGCACGCGCGGGCGGTACTCGTCCAGGCGCAGCCGGGCCCGCTCGGCGGCCAGCAGCGTGCCCCGGCGCCGCTGGTAGGCGCGGTGGCCGGGCAGGTCGTGGGTGCGGAACGCGCGGGTGCGGGCGAGGAATTCGTCGAGGCGCAGCGGGAGGGTGCCGCCGGTGACGCGCGGGTGCGTGCCGAGCAGGCCGCGCACGGTCTCCGTGAGCGGGGCGTCGTGCGGGTAGCGCGGCAGGTCCGGGCAGAGTTCGGCGGCCACCGCCTCGGCCAGGTCGCCCGGCGTGGTCTCCGTGCCCGTGGACGCCGTGTACGCGGTGAGCCAGGCCTCGACCAGCTGGCGGCGCGCGGACAGGTCGCCGAGGGCGGCGAGGTCCTCGTCGTAGGCCGGACCGCCCACCGTGCGGCGGAACTTGTCCAGCAGCGTGCGGGTGCCGACGCCGAGGACGAAGCCGTCGGGGCCGGCGGTCAGCTCCTCGAAGAGGTACTCCGCGGCCGCCTCGCCCCGCTCCCCGCCGATGGCCGACGCCAGCTCCCGCCGCAGGTCGGCGATGGCGGGCGCGAGCCCGAAGGTGTCCCGGGCGCGGGCCAGGGAGAGAGCGCGCCGCCGCCAGTCGTTCCGGGCCCCGTCCGTCGTGCCGTGCGCCCAGAACAGCTGGGCGGCGGCACGGGCGGCGGGCTCGTGGCGCAGCGGGCCCGCGCCGTCGTGCAGGCGCAGCAGGGCGGCGAGGATCAGGGTGGCGTCGTGGTCGTGGACGCCCCGCTCGTAGCCCTCGTCGTACGCCTCCCGGGCCGCGCCGCGCACGAGGGCGGCCAGGTCGTCGGTCTGGGCGAGGACGGCCGGGCCGTGTTCGTCGAGCAGGCGGGCGGCGAGGTGTTCGGCGCGGTAGACCTCGGGCGACTCGGACGGCAGCAGCCGGTCCCAGTAGGGGCGGGTGGCCGCGAAGTCCGGGTCGGTGACCGGGGAGCGGTAGTCGGTGCCGGTGACGGCGAGGGCCAGGCCGTCGCCGTGCGGGACCAGGGTGAGGTCGAGGGACTGGGGGGAGACGGCGAAGCGGTGGCCGCCCAGGAGCAGGGTGCGGCCGTCGTCGGCGTACAGGTCGGTACGGTCGCGCAGGGCGCGGGACGCCTCCTGGCGGGCGGCCTCCAGGCGGCCGTCGAGTTCCTCCGCGCGCACCGGGTCGCCCAGTTCGCGCAGCTCCGCGGCGGTGCGGCGGACCTTGACGGGCATCGGGTCGGAGGCGAACCAGGTGGTGACGGCGTCCGCGTCGGCGAGCGTCGCGGCGCGGCGCACGACGGTGCGCAGGACGCGGTCCGCCGAGTCGGCCAGGCGTTCGGCGCGGCGGGCGCGGGCGTCGGCGAGGGACTGCTTGCGGGCGGAGAGCGCCTCGTGGATCTCGTCGCGCTTGTCCGCCAGTTCGCCGAGGAAGTCGTCGAACTCGGCGAACCGGGACTCCAGGTTCTCCACCTGGACCAGCAGGCGCGCGAGCTGCTCGTCGCACGCCTCGGGGGTGTCGGCCACCGCGAGGGCGCCGGTGACCGTCTGGCCGAGCAGCGCGAACTCGGCGGCGAACCCGGCGCGGCCCTCCTGGTCGAGCAGGGCGCGGCGGCGGGCGCCGAGGACGGCGCGGGCGCGGTTGACCCCGGCGAGGGCCTCGGCGACGCGCTCCAGGACGGCGGTGCGGACGGTGGCGTCGCCGATGTCGAGCCCGGCGACGACCTCGGTCACCGTGCCGAGCCGCTCGGCGAGTTCGTCGAGGCGGGCGGTGAGGGGCGCGGCCTCGGCGGCGGTGCCGATCGCCCCGGCGTCCGCGACGAGCCGTTCGACCTCCGCGTGGTGCCCGGCGAAGGCGTCCTCGCGGGCCAGGTGGGCGACGGCCCGCTGCCCGAAGGCGGCCAGGTCGGCCTCGGCGCCGGCGGCGAGGTCGTCGATGCGGGCGGTGTCCGCGTACCGCATCTCCTTCAGGGTCAGCAGGTGCCCCTGCGCCCGGCGCAGTTCGGACAGGCCGGTCACCCAGGCGGCGGCACCGCGCGGCGCCTCGCCGCGCAGCCGGCGTACGACGGCGGCGAGCCGGGAGGCGGCCTCCTCGAGCGCGTCGGCCGCCTGCCGGGACATGGCCTGTACGTTCTCGAACTCGGCGAGCACCTGCTCCGCGGTGTCCCGCACCTGTCCCAACGGGCCGGCCAGGTCGCCGACTTCGGGATCGCCCAGCCAGTGGTGGGTGTCGGCCGCGCGGACGCAGGCGGCGGCGAGTTCCGCGTACATCCCGCCGGTCGGGGTGGTCTCCGTGGCGGCGCGGGTCACGGACAGGCAGTCGGAGATGCCGCGGACGAGGTCGGCGTTGCCGATGCGGGCCAGCGGCCCGTCGCCGGCCGGGCGGGCGGCGGCGTACGTGTCGGACAGGTACGGGGAGGTCCACCGCTGCACCGCGTGCACCCGGGCCGGCTCGCCGCCGTCCTCGGTGCGCAGCAGGGTGAGGGTGCCGTCGTCGAACAGCGCCCAGCCCCGGCAGGACAGCGGGGCCGCGGCCTCCTTGCGGATCAGGTTGTACGGCAGCAGCAGGGTGCGGCCGTGCGCGGGGGCGTGGAACGCGTACAGCACGTCCTCGCCGTTCGGCGCGCGCACCTCGCGCTCGAACCGCAGGCCCGTCGTGTCGATTTCGTACGTGCGGTGGGCGCCGGTGGCCAGGCAGTGACCGCCGGGGAAGATGATGCCCTGGTCGTCGGGGAGGCGGCGGCAGGCCTGCCCGATGCCGTCGAGCCGGACCACCGTCCTGGTGAGGGTGTTGAACACCAGGTACCGGTCGGCCTCCTCCTTGTAGGGGCGCACGCGCAGCAGGATCAGCGCGCCCACGCGGGCGTGGGCGATGTCCGCGTCGGCGAGGGCCTGGAGGGGTTCGGCGACCGGTTCGGCGTGGATGCCCTCGGCCGTCTCGGTGTCGTCGTCCACCTTGACGGTGAGGGCGCCGCCGACGGCGGAGACGAAGACCTCGCCGCCGACGGAGACGTGCGGGTGGCGGCCGAGGACGTGGTCCTCGCGGGTGGCGGCGGTCCACGTGAAGTCGTGGGCGGCCGGCAGGACGTGGTCGCGGTCGCCGCGCGCGTCCAGGAACGTCGCCCGGTCGTCGTCGGTGAGGGCCCAGCGCAGGACGCGGATGTCGTCGGCCTTCTCGCCGGTGCGGAACACGGCGAGGAGCCTGCCGTCGACGCGGCGCAGCCGCAGCAGGGTGGCCTCGCGGTAGTAGCGGTACAGGGCCGCGAACTCCCGGACGAAGGCGGGGTCGTCGAGCAGGCCCGGCACGGCGTCCTCGGGCAGCCGGTTCAGGTCCCGGTCGTGCAGCGCGAGGACGTCGCCCACCGAGGGTTCGGTGCGGGTGGCGAAGGCCGTGTTGAACCCGAGGAGCAGCGTGCCGCCGACGGCGACGACGTCCTGGGGGACGCAGGGCCGTTCGGTGCGCAGCCGCTCGGTGCCGGCGAGTTCGAGTCCCGCCGAGCCGAACTCCGCGACCCGGCGCCGGTTCAGCGCCTCGGTCCGCCGGGCCAGTTCGGCGGCCTGCGCGGCGAGCCGGTCACGGAGCACCTCGTAGGTGCCGGTGTCCAGCGCCTCGCCGGAACCCCCGTGAGGGCCGGTGCCGGGCGTGCCGGTATCGGCCGTACCGGTGCCCGTACCCGTACCCGTGCCCGGTGTCCGGGGCGTGCCGGTGCCCGGTGTCTGGTGCGCGCTGGTGTCCGCCCCGGTTGCCATGGGGCTCCTTTCCGCGAGTGGGCTCCGGAGCCGCCGCTCCCGTGGGGCGGGCGGCTCCGGAGGACGACGTGGTCGGGCGCTGCCGTCAGGCCCTGGCGCTGCCGTTGAGGGACGTCAGCGGGGCGTCCGCGAGCCCCAGCTCCCCCGCCCTGTCGAGCAGCTTCTGCACCTGGCCGGCGTGCACGTCACCCGTCTTCATCAGCTTCATCAGCAGGGCGGAGACGGTCAGGTTCTGCACGTCGGCCGTGGAGACCGAGCCGAGGATCCGGCCGAGGTCGTCGGCGAGGTTCGACGTGCCGTCCAGCCACGGCCCGGCGAGGGCCTGCGCCGTCTCGGAGTGCCGGACGAAGCCGTCGACGCCCTTGCCGAGCGCGATGGAGGACATCAGGCGGTCGAAGAACACCGACTCGCCGCCGACGATGTCGATGTCGGCGTTCTCCAGCCCGGTGGCCAGCACGGTGGCCTGCGCCTCGGCGACCTGGCGCTGGACGTCCAGTCCGGCGAGCCGGATCTCCTTCTCCGCCGCCAGGCGCAGCCGGTACTCCTCGTGGGTGCGGGACGCCTCGTCGAGCGCGGCCATCGCCGCCGCCTTCTCGGTCAGGCCCGCAGCCTCGGCCTTGAGCTTCTCGCCGATGCCCTCGGCCTCGGCGAGCGCCTTCGCCCGGGCGCCCTCCGCCTCGGCGCGCATCCGGGCCTCGGCCGCCTCGGCCTCCGCGCGGCCGGCCTTCTCGATGACCTCGGCCTCCTTGTCGCGGACCTCGACGGCGGCCAGGCCCTCGGCCGCGCTCTCGGCCCGGGTGGCCTCGGCGAGCTTCAGCTTGGCCCGGGCGTCGAGGTCGGCGCTCTTCAGCCGGGCCTCGGCCAGGGTCAGCTCCTCGGCCGCGCGGTGGGTGGCGGCCTGCTCGGCGGCCTCGGCCGCCTTGATGTCCTTGACCAGCCTCTCCTGGGCCTCCGCCTCGGCGGCGATGATCACGGCCTGCCGCTGCCGCTCCGCCTCCTCGACCGCGCGGAGCTTCTTGATGGACTCCTCCTGCTCGGCGACCGTACGGTCCACGGCGACCCGCTCGCGGATGACCTCGGCGATCTCCCGCTTCTCCGCCTCGACCTCCTTCTCGGCCGCGATCCGGGTCAGCTCGGTCTCCCGCTCCCGCGCGATGACCTCCAGCATCCGGTCCTTCTCGATGCGCTCGTTCTCGATGGCGATGACCCGTTCCCGGTTCTTCGCCGCGACGGCGACCTCGCGGGCCTGGTTCTCGCGCTGGACCCCGAGCTGCTCCTCGGTGCGCAGGAAGGCGCCCTGCGCCCGCAGCCGCTCCTCCTCCACCACCCGCGCGGTCTCGGCCTCCTCGCGGGCCCGCACGGTCTCGATCTCCCGCTTCTGCTTGATCTCGGCGTCGACCTGGCGGCGCTCCAGCTCCAGGATCGCCTCCCGGGCGTCGACGTTCTGCCGGGTGATCTCCTTCTCCTCGGTGCGCTGGGCCTCGTTGGTGCGCACGTGCTCCACGGCCGTCAGTTCCGTGATCTTGCGGATGCCCTGCGCGTCGAGGACGTTGGCCGGGTCGAGCTGGGACAGCGGCGTCTGCTCCAGGTAGTCGATCGCCGCGTCCTCCAGGTGGTAGCCGTTGAGGTCGACGCCGATGACCTCGATGATCCGGTACCGCAGTTCCTCGCGCTTGGTGTAGAGGTCGGTGAAGTCCAGCTGCTTGCCGACGGTCTTCAGCGCCTCGGAGAACTTCGCGTGGAACAGCTCCTGCAGGGTGTCGCGGTCGCTCGCCCGCGCCGTGCCGACCGCCTGGGCGACCTTGATGACGTCCTCGACGGTCTTGTTGACCTTGACGAAGAACGAGATGCGGATGTCCGCGCGGATGTTGTCCCGGCAGATCAGGCCCTCCTTGCCGGCCCGGGTGATCTCGATGGTCTTCACCGAGATGTCCATCACCTCGGCCCGGTGCAGCACCGGCAGGACGACCTGGCCGGTGAAGGTCACGTCGACCTTGCGCATCTTGGAGACGATGAGCGCCTTGCCCTGCTCCACCTTTCGGAACAGCCGGGAGACGACGAGTACGGCGAGCAGGCAGAGGACGACGAGCGCGCCCACGCCCACGGTCATGGCATTCATCAGCACGTCCTTGGCGGCTAGGAAGGACGAGCCCGCTCAGGGCTCGGAGGTGTCACAGCGGCGGCCGGTGCGGCACGGCGCCACGGAGTTCAGGCGGCCGTCCGGGACGGCCCGCGTTCGTCGGGGAAGAGCCGGCGCCACGGCCGTACGACGAACCGGGGCGCACGCCGTGCGGCGGACCGGGGCGCACGCCGTGCGGTGCCGGGCGCGGCGGCGAGGACCGCGGGCGCGGCCGGCGCGGGCGCGAGGGCCGGAGGGGCGACGGGACGGGGCCGGAGACCGGCGTCGAGCGCGCCGGACCGGGCGGATGCCGTCGGCATCGGGACCGGGGCCACGGCATCGGTGTCCACGGACCGGCCGGGGCAGCGGGCCCCGGCGGCGTCTCGCGGAGCGGCGGTGCGGAGGACGGCGGGAATCCCGGTGGTGGCTTCGGCGTGTGCCCGCATGTCGTACCCCCCGTGATCCTGCCCGCGTCCCGCCCGCGGCGGCGACGGCGTGTCCGGGCTCCGGCGGAGCACCTGCCGGTGTCCGGCATCGGAGCCGTCCCACGCGCTCCCCTCGCCCCCATCCTGCCGACCGGCACACCCCGCCGCATTGCCGACTTCCGGCAGTCTTCGCCCGCGTCTTCATGCCGGAACCCGTCGGTGCGTTCACCCGAATGGCCCGCACCCGGTCGCCGCATCCCGGTCGCGGGCGAAGACTCGTAAGTCCCCGCGCACCGTGGGTTCCGAGGGACGGAGCACGACCATGGCCAACGCCACCCACAACACCGGACGCCGGTCCGGAGGCAGCGCCTGGGCCTCCGGCGGCGTCGTCTTCGCCGGTGTGCTGATGCTGATCGAGGGCCTCTTCGGCGTCTTCAACGGCATCGCCGCCATCGCGAAGGACGACGTCTACGCGGCCGTCGGCGACTACGTCTTCAAGTTCAGCCTCACCTCGTGGGGCTGGATCCACCTGATCCTCGGCATCCTCCTCGCCCTCACCGGCCTGGGCATCCTCAGAGGCGCCGCCTGGGCACGGGGCCTCGGCGTCGGGCTCGCCACCCTCGCCGTGATCCTGCAGTTCATCTGGCTGCCGTACCACCCGCTCTGGGCGATCATCTCCATCGTCATCGGCGTCTTCGTCATCTGGGCGCTGTGCACCGACCACGGCCGCGCGTCGTCGGTCTGAGCGCCGGCGACACCGGACCGGATCTCCGGAGCCGCTTTCCAGGTACCCCCTAGGGGTATAGAGTCGGTGGTGTCGGGAGGCGCCGTGGAAAGCGCGCCTCCCGTGCTGCCCACCTGCTCGCCGACCCCGAGGGAGACGCCATGACCGCCGACCAGAACAACTCCGGCTCCTGCTGCACCACCGACGGCTCCTGCCACTCCGGCGCCACGGCGGAGAGCGGCCGGGAAGCCGCCGTCACCACCGTCTACAAGGTGACCGGCATGACGTGCGGACACTGCGAGGGCGCGGTCTCCGAGGAGATCTCCGCGCTGGCGGGCGTCACCGCGGTCAAGGCCGTCGCCGCCACCGGCGAGGTCACCGTCACCTCCACCGCACCGCTCGACGAGGACGCCGTCCGCGCCGCCGTCGACGAGGCGGGATACGAACTGGCCGGCACGGCCTGACCCGGTCCGGCCCGCACCGACGGCCGGCCCCGCCACCACCGTCGGCCCGCGTCCCCGCCGTCAGCCCGCGTCCCCGCCGGGCGGCTCGTCCCGCGCCGGGGTCTGGCCCACCGTGAAGCCGATCACCGACCCGCCCCCCTCCCGCCGGAAGGCGAACGGCGCTCCGCCGTGCGCCAGCGCCACCTCCCGCACGATGGACAGGCCGAGGCCCGAACCGGGCTGGGAGCGGGCGTCGGCGGCGCGGTAGAAGCGGTCGAAGACGCGGACCAGGTCGGCGTCGGCGATGCCGGGCCCGCGGTCGCGGACCTCGACGCGGATCGTGCCGGGGCGGGCCGGACCGGCGACGGTGACCTCGATGGGCCCCGTGCCGCCCCGGTCGAACTTCGCGGCGTTCTCGACCAGGTTCGAGAGGGCGCGGGTCAGCATGAGGGGCCGCCCGTCGGCCGTCGTGTCGCCGCAGGCCCGCACGCTGATCTCGCGCCCGGTGCGGCGCCGGGCGTGGGTCGCCACCTCGTACGCGATCTCGCCGAGGTCGACCGGCCGCACCGGCTCCGTCCCGGACTGGCCGGCCGCCAGCTCGACCAGCTCGTTCACCAGGTCGGTCAGCTCCCGGGCCTCCTGCCCCAGGTCGGCGACCAGTTCCTCGCGCGCGGCGGGCGGCAGCTCGTCGATCCGGTGCAGCAGCGAGATGTTGGTGCGCAGGGAGGTCAGCGGGGTGCGCAGCTCGTGGCCCGCGTCCTGGACCAGGCGCCGCTGGTCCTCCTCCGACTGGGCGAGCCGGCCCAGCATGCGGTCGAAGGCCCGGCCCAGCCGGCCCACCTCGTCGTACCCGGTGACCGGGACCTGGATGCCGAGCCGGCGGGTGCGGGCGACGTCCTCGGCGGCGGAGGTCAGGGCGATCAGGCGCCGGGTGATGCGCCGGGCCAGCCACCAGCCGCACAGACCCGCGGCGGTCACCACCGCGGCCATCAGCACCAGCGTCCGCCGCTGCAGGGCCCGCAGCAGATCCTCGGTGTCGCTGAACTCCTGCGCCACCTGCACGGCACCCCGGCCGTCACCGAGGGCGACGGTCGCGATCCGGTAGACGTCGTGGCCGACGTCCACGTCCTTGTGCTGCACCATCCGCCCGGCCACCGCGGCACCCGCCGTCCGCCGGTCCTCGCCGGTCACCGGCAGCCGGCGGCCGGCCGGGTCGGAGACCTCCCCGTCCGGCCCCAGCACCTGCACGTCCGTACGGGCCGGGCGCACGATGTCGTGGCCGGGCGCGGACGAGAAGAAGTCGCCGGGCGACATCGGCCGCTGCCGCACCTCGGCGCGCAGGTCCTGCACCACCTGCTCGAAGACGGACTCCTGGTCCACCCGCACCAGGCGCGCGGCGGCGTTGTACGACAGCACGCCGACGAGGACGGTGACGACGGCCGTGACCACCGCGAACGACACGGCGAACGTGGTCCGCAGCGACCACAGTCGCGCCCGCCGCCCCCGGCCACCCCCTCCGAGCCTGCCGCCTCCGCCCCGGCCGCCCGTACCGCTCCGGCCGCCCGGTCCGGCCGAGGTGCCCACTCAGCCCTCCCGCAGCACGTAACCCACCCCGCGCACGGTCTGGATCAGCTGCGGGGCGCCCGGCTGGTCGAGCTTGCGGCGCAGATAGCCGACGTAGACGGCGAGGTTCTTCGAACCGGGGCCGAAGTCGTAGCCCCAGATGCGGTCGTAGATCGTGGAGTGGTCGAGGACGATGCCCGCGTTGCGGACCAGCAGCTCCAGCAGCTCGAACTCGGTGCGGGTCAGCTCCAGCTCCCGCTCGCCCCGCCAGGCGCGGCGGGCCTGCGGGTCCATGCGCAGCCCGGCCGCCTCCAGACACCGGCCCTCGGGCTCCCCGCGGTCCGCACCCTGCCCGGACCCGTCCTCCCCCGCCGCCGAGGTGTTCCCGGCGGTCCCCGCCCCGGTGCCGTCCGCCTCCGTCCGGTCGGTGCGGCGCAGCAGCGCGCGCAGCCGGGCGAAGACCTCCTCGACGTCGAACGGCTTGACCACGTAGTCGTCGGCTCCCGCGTCCAGGCCCGCGATGCGGTCCGCGGTCTCCACGAGCGCCGTCAGCATCAGGATCGGCGTGCTGTCGCCCTCGGCGCGCAGCGCCCGGCAGACCTGGAGGCCGTCGATGCCCGGCATCATCACGTCGAGGACCAGCACGTCCGGGCGGCCGGTGTGGGCCTGCGCCAGCGCCTCGACGCCGTCGGCGACCGCGGTGACCCGGTAGCCCTCCAGGGTGAGGGCGCGCTCCAGGGCATGCCGGATGGCGCGGTCGTCTTCGGCGAGCAGAACAGTCCGGGGCACCCGTCCAGTCTGCCAAGGACGGGGACCCCGCGACCGGGCGGCCGGACTTCTTACCCAGCTCTCACCCGGCGGGCCGCAGCGCGGCGAGCCGTTCCTCGAAGGGGACGACCTGGGCGGCGTCGACGGCGACGGTCCCCGCGGTGTTCCCGGCCGGCTTCCGGGCCGTCGACGGTCCGCCCATCAGGGCGGCCAGTTCGCCCGCGGCCCGCTCGATGCGGCCGTCGAGTCCTTCGGCGCCCCAGTCCTCGGAGGCGGCGTAGACGCCGGTGGGGACGACGACGGCCTTCAGGTGGGCGAACAGCGGGCGCAGCGCGTGGTCCAGCACGAGCGAGTGCCGGGCGGTGCCGCCGGTCGCGGCGATCAGCACCGGTTTGCCGGCGAGGGCGTCCTGCTCGGTGGCGCCCAGGGCGTCGAAGAAGGACTTGAACAGCCCGCTGTAGGAGGCGGAGAACACCGGGGTGACGACGATCAGGCCGTCGGCCGCCCGTACGGCGTCGAAGGCGGCGGACAGCTCCCGTCCGGGGAAGCCGTTGGTGAAGGTGTGCGCGATCTCCACCGCGAGGTCGCGCAGCTCCACGACCCGCACCTCGGCCGGGGCCTGCGCGGCGGTGGCGGCGGCCAGCCGGTCGGCCAGCAGCCGGGTGGAGGACGGGACGCTCAGTCCCGCGGAGACGACGACGAGCCTCATGCCCGTGCTCCTTCCTGCGCGGTTTCCTGCCCGGCGTTCTCCGTGTTCGCCAGCAGCGAGGCGT